>JAJZRM010000135.1 GCA_021802685.1 Deltaproteobacteria bacterium
TCCACATCCCCTCGGGGATCTTGATCTTCTTGTCGCTTTCGTCCTTTTTCCGGAACAGTCGAATCGCCATCGCTCAAGTTACCTCAGGGCGGATTTGAGGGACCGGACGAACCGGGACAGATCGGCGGGACCGCGGGAGGCGCGTCCGTGCCGCTCCACGATCTTCACGCAGGCGCTGCCCACCACCGCGGCGTCGGCGTACCGCGTCGCCGACCGCGCCATCGCCGGGGTGGAGATCCCGAACCCCACGGCGAGGGGGAGCTCGACGGCCGATTTCACTTTCCGGGACCACGCCATCATCTCCGGCGGAAACGTTTCCCGAACGCCCGTGACGCCGGTCACCGAGATCAGGTACAGGAACCCGGACCCGGCCCGGTCGATGGCGCGGATCCGTTCCATCCCGCTGGTGGGGGCCGCGAGCGGGATCCAGGAAAGCCCTTCGGCCCGCATCCCCCTGACGGCCTCGCCCGCCTCCTCGAACGGAAGGTCGACGATGAGGAAGCCGTCCACGCCCGCCGCGCGGGCGTCCCGCCAGAGGTTCCCGAGTCCGTACCGGAGGAACGGGTTGTAGTATCCGAACAGCACGACCGGCGTCGCATGGGTTTTCCGGATCCTCTGGACAAGTTCCAGCGCTTTCGGGACGTTCATGCCGGCGGCGAGCGCCCTGCGCGAGGCGGCCTCGATCGTCGGGCCGTCCGCCGTGGGATCGGAGAAGGGAACCCCCACCTCGAGGAGGTCCGCCCCCGCGTCCGCCGCCGCGCGGAAGTAATCCGCCGCGGTCGACGGGTCGGGATCTCCGGCGGTCAGGTACGCCACCAGCCCCTTCTCCCCCGTTTCCCGGAGCCGCCGGAACGCGGCGTCGATCGCCGTCATGGAACCGATCCCTTGCGGTCCATCAGGATGCCCATGTCCTTGTCTCCGCGACCGGAAAGATTTATGAGGACGGTCTCGGACCGGCGCATCCGCCGCGCGAGGGCGTACCCGTACGCGACGGCGTGGGCGGATTCCAGCGCGGGCTGGATCCCCTCGAGGCGGGACAGCAGGTCGAACCCTTCCAGGGCCTGTTCGTCGGTGACGGAGACGTACTTCGCCCTGCCCGAATCCTTGAGCCAGGCGTGTTCCGGGCCCACCCCGGGGTAGTCGAGCCCCGCCGAGATCGAGTGGGCCTCGAGGATCTGTCCGTCCGCGTCCTGGAGGACGTACGACTTGCTGCCGTGCAGCACTCCGACTTTCCCCCGGGCGAGCGTGGCGCCGTGCTTCCCCGAAGACAGCCCCAGCCCCGCCGCCTCCACGCCGAACAGCCGGACTTTCGGATGGGGGATGAAGGAATGGAAGATCCCCATCGCGTTGCTGCCGCCCCCCACGCACGCCACCACCGCCGACGGCATCCCGCCCTTCGCCTTGCGGAACTGTCGGATCGCCTCCCGGCCGATCACGGACTGGAAGTCCCGGACCATGGCGGGGTACGGATGCGGCCCCGCGGTCGAGCCGATCAGATAGTACGTCGTCCGCACGTTGGTGACCCAATCGCGGAGCGCCTCGTTCATGGCGTCTTTCAGCGTGCGGCTCCCGGAGGTCACCGGGGTGACCCCCGATCCGAGGAGGCGCATCCGGAAGACATTGAGCGCCTGGCGGCGGACATCGTCCTCGCCCATGTACACTTCGCACGGGATGCCCATCATGGCGCAAACGGTCGCCGTCGCGACGCCGTGTTGCCCCGCGCCCGTCTCGGCGATGATCCTGCGCTTCCCCATCCTCCGGGCGAGGAGTCCCTGGCCCAGGGTGTTGTTGATCTTGTGCGATCCCGTGTGGGACAGGTCTTCTCTTTTGATGTAGATTCGGGCTCCTCCGGCCTTTTTGCTTAAGCGTTGCGCGAAGTACACCGGGGTGGGACGCCCCGCGTAATCCCGGAGAAGCCCTTCGAGTTCCCGCCGGAACGACCGGTCGCGGGCCGCCGCCTTGTAGGCCTTCTCCAGGTCGATCAGGGCGGACATCAGGGTCTCCGCGACGTACCTTCCCCCGAACGGGCCGAAATGCCCCGAACGGTCCGGCAACCTCCTGGGCGGTTTACCTTCCGGCACGCCGGAACCCCTCCTTGGCGTTTTCGATGAACGCGGCCACCTTCGACGGATCCTTTCTTCCCGGAGACGATTCCACCCCGGACGCCACGTCCACCCCGAACGGCCTTGCCGCTGCGATGGCCCGTCCGACGTTTTCCGGGGTCAACCCCCCCGCGAGAATCCATGGTTTCCCCGCCGCCGACCCGGGGAAGGACAACACTCCGGCGAACTTCCCGGAAAGCCGGTCCCAGGGAAGCTCTCTCCCCGTTCCCCCGTATTCCCCCGGTCCGGCGGAGTCCAGCAGAAACGCTTCACAGGGGTAATCCCGAAGCGCGTCGAGTTCCTGGACATGAGCCGCGCGCACCGCTTTCATCCGCCAGAGCCGGATCCGGGAGGCGTCCTCCGCCGGTTCGTCGCCGTGGAGCTGGACCCGGGCGACGCCCAGGCGGCCGCAGAGATCCGCCACCGCTTCCGGGGAGGCGTTCACGAAGACCCCCACCACCGCCGCGCGGGAACCGACGGCCGCAACGATCTCCCGCGCGGCGCTTTCCGTGACGAACCGGGGGGAGCCCCGGTGGAAATTGAGCCCGATCGCGTCCGCGCCGCATCCCACGGCGAGCAGCGCGTCCGCCGGCGCGGTCACGCCGCAGATCTTGATCCGGAACAACATCCCTTCCGCATCACACCTCGACCTTCGGAAGCCGGTCCAGCGCCTCCTGGATCTTTTCGGCGGGGTGCTCGTGATCGGCCAGCCTGCCGTTGATGAAGTCGTCGTAGGCGGCCAGGTCGAAATACCCGTGCCCGCTCAAGTTGAACAGGATGGTCTTCCGCTTCCCCTCCTCGTCCGCCCGCCTGGCCTCCACGATGGCCGCGTGGATGGCGTGGGACGACTCGGGGGCCGGGAGCAGCCCCTCGGCCTTCGCGAAGGTCAACGCGCTCTGGAAAACGGCGATCTGCCCGTACGCCTGCCCTTCCAGGAGCTTCTCGTGGTACAGCTGGCTGATCAGCGCCGAGTTCCCGTGGTAGCGCAACCCGCCCGCATGGATGCCCGGCGGCACGAAATCGTGCCCCAAGGTGTACATCTTGATCAGCGGGGTCAGCTTGGCGGTGTCCCCGAAGTCGTAGGCGTAGATCCCCTTGGTGAGCGTCGGGCAGGAGGCGGGTTCGACGGCGACGATCCGGGGATCCCGTTTCCCGTCGAACTTGTCGCGAAGAAACGGGAACCCGATCCCGGAGAGGTTGCTGCCGCCACCGCAGCATCCGATGACGACGTCCGGGTAATCTCCCGCGATCTTCATCTGCTCCTTCGCCTCGATCCCGATGACCGTCTGGTGAAGGCATACGTGGTTCAGCACAGAACCGAGGGCGTAACTGGTGTCCGGCCGCGTCGCCGCGTCTTCAACGGCTTCGCTGATCGCGATTCCGAGGGACCCGGGCGAATCGGGAGACTCGGCGAGGATCCCCCTTCCCGCGTTGGTGTCCCGGCTGGGCGACGCGACGACCTGCGCTCCGTACGCCTCCATGTACATCCGGCGGTACGGTTTCTGGTTGTAGCTGACGTTCACCATGTACACCTTCACATCGAGGCCGAAGAAGGAGCCCCCGAGAGCCATGGCGGACCCCCACTGGCCCGCCCCGGTCTCCGTGGCGATCCGCTTCCGGCCGGCCATCTTGTTGTAGTACGCCTGCGGGATGGCGGTGTTCGGCTTGTGGCTCCCGGCGGGGCTTACGCCCTCGTACTTGTAGTAGATCTTCGATTTCGTGCCGATCGCCGCCTCGAGCCGGAGCGCCCGGCACATCGGCGTGGGGCGCCAGAGCGCGTAAATCCGGCGCACCTCCTCCGGAATCGGGATCTCGCGCTGCGCGGACACCTCCTGCTCGATCAGGGGCATGGGGAACAGCGGGGACAGGTCGTCCGGCCCCACGGGTTTCCCGGTCCCCGGATGGAGCACGGCCGCCGGGGCGTACTTCATGTCCGCCACCACGTTGTACCAGGTCTTGGGGATGTCCGATTCCTTGAGAAGTATCTTCACGTCCATCGCGATCGCTCCTTCGCCCGGAGGTTTTCCGGTTATTTTCCCATATACCGGCGTATCGTGTCAGCGGGGTCCGGAAGACGCGCCAGGGACTCCCCCACAAGGAACACCCGGGCGCCCAACCCGTGGAACTCCCGCACCTGTTCCGGTTCGGAAATGCCGCTTTCGACGACCGGTACCGCTTTCCCGGGGACCAGCGGGAGCAGCCGCCTGGAGGTGGACAGGTCCACGGCCAGGGTCGCCAGGTCCCGGTTGTTGATCCCGATCAGCCGGGCGGCCGTTCGTCCGGCGATCGACAATTCCCGCTCGTCGTGCACCTCCACGAGCGGCTCGAGGCGGTGTTTCCGCGCAAGGTCCGCCATGTCCGCCGTGCGGTCCCCCAGGACGCTGACCATGAGAAGGGCCATGTCGGCTCCATGCGCCCGGGATTCGGCCAGCATGTATTCGTCCAGCAGGAAATCCTTCCGCAGCAGGATCGCCCCGGGGAACGCCTGCCGGATACGGGACAGGTCGGACAGCGCCCCCCCGAACAGTCGTTCCTCGGTGAGAACGGAGACCGCCCACGCCCCACCCGCGAGGTATTCCCGCGCCGTCGCGACCGCGTCCAGGTCCCGGCGGATCCAGCCGCGCGAGGGAGAGGCGCGCTTGATCTCCGCGATGACGGCCGGCTCGGGCGGGATCGTCTCCAGCAGCTCCCTCGCCGGCCCGCGGGCGTCTTCCATGCGCAGGAGATCGTCGAAGGGGACGCGGCGTTTGCGGTCCGCGAGCGCTTCCCGGACGCCTTCGAGGATCCGAGCGAGGTGAGTGCTCATGGGATGTCAGCGGTCGTCCGCGCGCCCCAGGACCGCCAGGAACGCCCGCAGGCGGTCCCGCGCCGCTCCCGAGTCGATGGAGCGGATCGCCGCCCGGACGCCGTCCCGGATGTCCTCCGCTTTTCCGCCCGCGACGATCGCGAAGGCGGCGTTCAGCAGGACGGTCTGCCGGGCCGGGCCGGCGGTCCCGGAAAGGACATCGGTCAGGATCTTCGCGTTCGCCGCGGCATCCCCTCCCTTGATCGCGGCCAGCGGGACGTATTCGAAGCCGGCCACCCTCGGATCGAAGAGGAAGCGCTTCACCTTCCCGTCCTGCACGTCCCAGACGATGGAGGGGGCGGAGAGGGAGACCTCGTCCACGCCGTCGGTCCCGTGAACCACGAAAGCGCGCCGGTGGCCGGACTCGGCGAGCACGCGGGCGTACGTTTCGCCGAGCTCTTCGCTGTACACGCCGACCACCTGGCATCGGACGCCCGCGGGATTGCTGATGGGGCCGAGGATGTTGAAGATCGTCCGGATGGCGATTTCCCTGCGCGGACCGATGGCGTATTTCATCGCCGCGTGGAACTTCGGGGCGAACATGAAGGTGATCCCCGCCTCGTCCAGCGACCTCTGGACCCTCGGCGGATCGGCGTTGAGGTCCATGCCCAGCGCCTCCAGGACGTCGGCGCTCCCCGACCGGCTGGTGACGGACCGGTTGCCGTGCTTGGCCACCGGCACCCCCGCGCCCGCGGCCACGAACGCCACGGTGGTGGAGATGTTGAACGTTCCGGTGCGGTCACCCCCCGTGCCGCAGGTGTCCAGAGCATCCTTCCCCGGCGGCGGGTGGATCCGGATCGCCTTCTGGCGCATCACTTCGGCCGCCGCCGCGATCTCGGTGGTCGTCTCTCCCTTCATGGCGAGGCAGGAAAGGAAGGCGGCGATCTGCGACGGCGTGGCCTCCCCTCCCATGATCATCCGCATCGTGTCCCGCATCCCGTCGGCGGACAGGTTCTTTCTGGCGGAAACGGCGGTGATCGCCTCCCGGATGTTCCCGTACTCCCGCAACACCGGCTGGGAAGGGTCGATCAGGGAAAGGAAGTTCTCGAGGATCCGCATGCCCGACTGGGTCAGGATGGATTCGGGGTGGAACTGGACGCCGAAAACGGGTTTCTCGATATGGCGGAGCCCCATCACCTCGCCGTCCTCCGATTCCGCGCACACCTCCAGGTCGGCGGTGATCGAGGACCGTTCCACGGCGAGGGAATGGTACCGGGTGGCGGTCATGGGATTCTCGACCATCGAGAAGATCCCTTTCCCGTTGTGGCGGATCCGGGAGGTTTTCCCGTGCATCAGCGACTGGGCGTGCACGATCCGGCCCCCGAAGGCCTGCCCGATGCACTGGTGCCCCAGGCAGACGCCGAGAATCGGGATCCGGTCCTGGAATTCCCGGATGGCGTCAAGGGAGATGCCGGCTCCATCCGGCCACCCGGGGCCGGGGGAGATCACCAGGCCCGCCGGGCGGCTCTTCGACAGCGCTTCCACCGTGACGGCGTCGTTCCGGTGCACGGACACCTCCGCTCCGAGTTCGCAGAGGTACTGGACGATGTTGTAGGTGAAGGAATCGTAATTGTCGATGACCGCGATCAAACGTTCACCCCTCCTCCCGCCGATGCTCCGACCGCCCGGAAAAGGATCCGCGCCTTGCTCAGCACCTCGTCCCATTCCCTTTCCGGGTCGGAATCGGCCACGATCCCGGCGCCCGCCTGGATCGTCGCTTCCTGCCCCGACATCACGATGGTCCGGATGGCGATGCAGAAATCCATGCTGCCCTGCGGGTCGAAGTACCCCACCGCTCCGGCGTAGATCCCGCGCCGGAACGGCTCGAGCTCGGAGATGATCTCCATGGCCCGGACCTTCGGCGACCCGGAAACGGTCCCGGCGGGGAAAGCCGCCCGGAGCACGTCGAAGGCCGTGAACCCCTTGCGGAGTTTCCCGACCACGTTCGAGACGATATGCATCACGTGGGAGTACCGCTCCACGACCATCAGCTCGGTCGTCTTCACCGTCCCCCACGCCGCCACCCGCCCGACGTCGTTCCGGCCGAGGTCCACCAGCATCACGTGCTCCGCGATCTCCTTGGGATCGGACAGCAGTTCGGCCTCGAGCCGGCGGTCCTCCTCCGGGTCGGCTCCCCGGGGACGGGTCCCCGCGATCGGGCGAAGCTGGATGTCGTTCCCCTCGAGCCGCACGAGGATCTCCGGCGAGGAGCCCACCACCGCCAGTTCCCCCATCCTCAAAAGGTACATGTAGGGGGACGGATTGAGCGCCCGCAGCACCCGGTACACCTCGGCGGGGGATCTCCTCGTCTTGACGGCCGCCCGGTTGGACAGGACCACCTGGATGATGTCCCCGTTCCGGATGTACTCCTTCCCCTTTCGGACCGCGTCCATGAACCCTTCGCGGGAAACCTCGAACCGGGCCTCGTCCGCTTCCCCTTCCGGGATGTCGGACCAGGCAAGCGGGGTGCGCAGGATCTCCCGCACCTCCTCGATGGCTTCCTTTGCGCGCGCGTAGGCATCCGAGGGGTCTTCCCCGATCCGGACCGCGGCATGCGCGACGATCAGGACCGTATGCCGCACGTTG
>JAJZRM010000136.1 GCA_021802685.1 Deltaproteobacteria bacterium
AGGAGAGGTGGCGCCGCGCTCTCTGGATGCGCCGCGAAAAGGTCCGCCGTCCCCTGCGGAGACGGCGGCGGAGACTCCGCCGGAAGCCGGAGGAACTCGTTGATCCGCCCCATCGCGGCGTTCCCCCGTTGGAACAGGTTGATCACCCACCCCATCGCCATCGTGGGAAACGCGAGCATGGCGAGGTACGCGTTGAAGGCGACGAACCCTCCCAGGGTCAACGCGCCGCCGACCACGGCGCGGCCCCCGAAGTACAGGACGAAGGCGACTCCCACCCCGGCGAGAAACCCGATCGCCCCGTGGAACGCGGCGGACGTCCGCGCGACGTCCAGGTTGCGGCGATAATATTCGCGGCAATCCCCCGCGAACCGTTCTTCCTCCATCGCCTCCAGCGTGAACGACTTCACAAGCCGGATCCCCGAAACGTTCTCCTGCAGCGTCCCGTTCATGGAAGCGAGCGCCTCCTGGATCTTCCGGTGCTGCCGGTGGAAGGCGCGGCCGTATTCGCGGGAAAGGATCACCACCACGGGCGCGACCAGCAGCGACAGGCCCGTAAGCAGGGGGCTGATCTTCAGCATGAAGGCGATCGCGAACACCCAGGTGATGGACGTGCCGATCAAGGTGAGCAGGCCGGGGCCCAGGAGGAGCCACACGGAGGTGAGGTCGTTCGTCATCCGGGACATCACGTCCCCCGTCGGGGTGGCGTGGAAAAAAGACATGGGCTGCCGGATCACGTGGGAAAACAGGACGCTCCGGACTTCCTTTTCCACCTCGCGGGCCGCGATGAGCAGGGAGCGCCGGGAGAGGTACCGGAAAAAGGCGTGCAGGACCGAGAAGAGCGCGATGAATCCGACGGCGCGCAGGAGCCGTCCCCCGCCGGATGGAATCCCCCCCCGCGCGGCGGAAACCGCGTCGATCGCGTCCCGGGTCAGCCACGGCACGAGGAGGCCGAAGACGGCGGATATCATGAGTCCGGCGACGCAAAAGCCGTATACCCGCCGATGGCGGGCCAGGTGCGGTCGGAGAGACAGGAGGTCGCGGATAACCCTATCCCCTTCCCATCGGAAACGGATCGGGCGTGAAGCAGAGGACGAACAGGAGGGCCGCGATCACGCCCGCCGCCCGCCGCGCGGGGGTCAGCGGCGGCCCTTCGAACAAGGGCCTTGGGTGCCCCGTGCCGATGAAGAACAGGAGCGCCGCCCAGACGAACCAGCCGCTCCCCGCGAGGCCCATCAGGAGGAGGCCGTACGGGACGAACCGGGCGATCTTCGCGTACCGGTCCCCGAACAGCGCGTACGCGATGTGTCCGCCGTCCAGCTGCCCGGCGGGTATCAGGTTCAGCATCGTGATGTAAAGCCCCAGCCACCCGGCGTACCCCATCGGATGGAGGATCACGTCGTACCCCGCGGGAACCTCGCCGAGGACGGCCCGGGAGAGGATCTTGAACAGCAGGGATTCCCCCAGCGTCGAGCCGGCCGCCCCCGTGGAGCGCCGGATTTCGGAGAGGGCGAGGCCCGCGATCAGCACGGGGACGGCGACCGCGACCCCCGCCAGCGGCCCGGCCGATCCGATATCCATCAAGGCGTTGCGGTCGGGAAAGGGGGATTTCAGTTTGATCACCGCCCCCATGGTCCCGGGAAGCGGCGGGATGGGCAGAAACGGGATGAAGTACGGCGGGGTCGTCACCACGCGGTGCCGCCGGGCGGCCGTGTAGTGCCCCATTTCGTGGATCCCCAGGATCGAAAGGAGAGGGAGGTTGAACATCAACCCCGGCAGCAGGTCCGGGATCCGCTCGAAAGGGTTCCCGCCCGCAAGATACGCCCCCGCGACAAGCGTGGTGGCGAAGGTGGCGAGGAACAGGAGGAACGGCACCACCGGTTTTTCCCTCTTTCCTTTCCAAGGGATTCTTGGTAACTGATACCAGGATAAGATCCTGAAACAAGGGGTAAAGGTTCCGGCATGAAACTCCTTGCCGATGTCCCCCACGGCACGAAAGTCCTGCTTCACATCTGCTGCGCCCCCGACGCCTCGTACGGCGTGCCGGCGATGCGGGAACGGTTCGACGTCACCGGGTTCTTTTATAACCCAAACATCCACCCCGGGGAAGAATTCCGGAAAAGGGCGTTGGCCACGCTCGAACTGCGGGAAAAATCCCCTTTTCCGCTCGTCATGGAGAGCGGCGGGGAGCAGGCGTGGGAGGAGGCGGTGCGTGGGCTCGAGGGGGAACCCGAGCGGGGCCGCCGCTGCGAGGCGTGCATCCGGCTCCGCCTGCGCGAAACGGCGAGGAAGGCCGCCGAGCTGGGGATGCCGGCCTTCGGCACGGTCCTGACCGTCAGCCCGAAGAAAGACGCGGCGATGGTCAACCGCGTGGGCCGGGAAGAGGAGGAGCGCGCCGGCGTCCGGTTCGTGGCGGCGGACATGAAGAAGGGGGACGGGTACCTTCGGAGCGTGCGCATCACCCGGGAGCTCGGGATCTATCGCCAGCGGTACTGCGGGTGCCGGTTTTCCTTGACCTAAAGTTCTGTCATCCCCCGGTCGATATACCCAATCAGGAAAGAGTGGCGGAAGCGGGAGGGAATCGAACCCACCGGAGACGTTTCCGCCTCCCGACCGGATTTGAAGTCCGGGGGGGCCACCAGCGCCCCATCCGCTTCCGTTCGTTTCACCGGGCGGTGGCCATTATAACAGAAGAAACAGGAGGCACTATGCAACGGTTTCGGATGGCGGCCGCCGCCGCCGCGATGATCGCGATCGCGTCGTCGAGCGCCCTCGCGGTCGAGATCGGCGCCCGCGGCGCGTACTGGTTTCCGGAACTCTCCGGCGACGTGCAGACCACGACGGCAGGCGTCCCGGAAACGCTCATCGACGTGAAGGATACCCTCGGGGTGGAGGACGAAAACCTCCCCTTCGGCGAGGCGTTCCTGAGGGCCGGCCGATGGACGCTGCGGGTCGGGTACTCCGGGATAAAATTCGACGGGAACAAGGAACTGAGCCAGACCATCATGTTCAACGGGGAGACGTTCTCCGTCGCGGACGACGTGGTCACCCGGCTCGAGATGAAGATGCTCGACGGGGATCTGCAGTGCGACATCCTCCGGCCCGACGCGGGGATCGTCGCTTTCAACCTGGGGCTGCTGCTGAAGGTGAAGTACGTGGACGGCGAGGTGGAGCTGCGAAGCGCCGCCGGAGGATCGACCGTTCAGGACTTCAAGGCGCCGGTTCCGATGGCCGGCGCGGCGGTGGGCGCGGGGATCCTGAAGAACATGATCCGGGTCGATCTCCGGGGAGCGGGCATCGCCTACTCGGGGAACCACCTCTACGATGTGGACGCCTACGCCTCGTTTGCCCCCCTGCCGTTCGTAAGACTCCAGGGAGGGTACCGGTACATCGATCTGCGGATCGACGAGGACGACATCCGGGCATCCCTCAAAATGAAGGGGCCGTACGTGGGAGCGCAGCTCTCCTTCTGAGGCCCAAAGCGGAGATCCCTTGCGAAAAAACCGTTGATTGAAAGCCGAAGGAAGGTAAAATAGGAAAATCTTCGGGCGCTTAACTCAGCGGTAGAGTGCCACCTTCACACGGTGGAAGTCACAGGTTCAAGTCCTGTAGCGCCCACCATCGCAACATCATCGAACCGGGGTTCCCTTCGAGGGGAATCCCGGTTTCCGCGTAAGGAGGCTCCGATGAGCTGGATCGCGGACCCGGAAGCCTGGATCGCCTTGGCGACCCTGACGGCGCTGGAAATCGTCCTGGGCATCGACAACATCATATTCATTTCCATCCTGGTGGGCCGTCTGCCGGCGGAGAAACGGAATTTCGCCCGCCGCCTTGGGCTGTCGCTGGCGATGGTCATGCGCATCCTGCTGCTGCTGTCCCTGGCATGGGTGATGGGACTGGTGGATCCGCTCTTCCGCGTTGGCGGCAAGCAGGTATCCGGCCGCGACCTGATCCTGATCCTGGGCGGGCTGTTTCTGTTGTGGAAGAGCGTGCATGAAATCCACAAAAACCTGGAGGGCCCGGAAGAAGCGCACGCCGCCGGGGGGACGGGGGCCGTCACGATGGGAGCGGTCCTGACGCAGATCGCCGTCCTCGACATCGTTTTTTCTCTGGATTCCGTCATCACGGCGGTGGGCATGGCGCGCCATGTGCCGATCATGGTGATCGCCATCGTCATCGCGGTGGGCATCATGATGATGGCCGCCAAGTCCATCGGGGATTTCGTCGACCGTCACCCCACCATCAAGATGCTGGCCCTGAGTTTCCTCATCATGGTGGGCATCGCCCTCATCGCGGAGGGGTTCGAGTTCCACATCCCCAAAGGCTACATCTACTTCGCCATGGCCTTTTCGGTGGCGGTGGAAATGCTGAACATCCGCATGCGCGCCAGGCGCGCCTCCGCTCCGGTGAAATTGCACAAGGAATACAGCGAAAACCGCGAACCTTCGGACGACATGTAAGGAAGGGGAATGAAAGCCGGGGCGCCATCCTGCAGGCGATGGGCCCCGGCGGCCGTATCGTTCGGTCCCGATGCCTTCAGGCGGTGTGCGAGCCGCAGGGGCCCCCGAAATGGAACCTGTTGTAATGCATCTTCACGGCGGGGAGGTTGATCCTCTTCTGGATCTCGTCGACGTTGGCGGTTTCCGACATGCATTCCCCCAGGGATCCCAACCATTCGTCGACGTTCGTCCTTCCGGAGGACGTTGCCGTGGAGACGAGGATGCCCTCGATTCGCCCGAGATCGCTCCCCACGTCGCAAACCGAGAAACAACCGGATGAGATCTTCACGCGGACCGCTTCCAGCGGCTTTGCGATCGCCGGGACGATCCTGACCCCCTTCACCCTCAGTTCGTCGTCCCATGCGGCCAGGATGGAGTACCGGAGCCCGTACTTTTTCAGCACCGAATGCTCGACCTTCACCTGGTTCTCCCGGAGTTTGCTCATGTCCGACCTCCCTCTCCCAAGTTGGCGGCTTCCGCGGTTGGAGTGTCGAGGATCCTTTCGATTTCCCTAAGGATTTCCTCGGAGTATGCCGGATACGACCTCTCGAGCGACTCGGGCATCACCACGCTGAACGTCTCGTTGTCCTCCACCTCGACCGCGAAGATGCGGATGTTTTCCTCCGGGGGGAGGGGCATCCCCATGCGTCGCCCCAGTTCGAGAGCCGTGGCGAAGTTGGCGTCATGTATGTTGTTCAAGTGCATCGTATCACGCAATGCTTCGGACGTGAACCGATGCCAATCGCCGGGGATCCCCCCGGAGGTACGGATGGAATCGAGGACGATCAGGCGGTCGAAACCCGCGACGACGTCGAGTATATTGAGGCCGCCAACCGAACATTCCTCCACGACGCTCAGGCCCGTCGCGCCGGACAGCCGCCGCCCGATGTCGCGGGCGAGCCGAATACCCACCGCGTCGTCGGAAAGGATGGGGTTGCCCATCCCGAGCAACAGCGTCTTCATCCGGAACCCTTTTCCAGTGTACCGTCTCGCAAATATCTTGACGCATCGAGAGCGTCGATGCGCCGCGCCGGCAAGACGCGCAAGTGAAGGAGTACCGGGAGAGTACGGCGAACTTGCGCCCCACTCCCGGACAAAGTGCACTCCCTGGGGTACCCCCGGAAGCCGGTACCATCAAGCCTTGTCCGGCGGGAGGGGGCACAACTCCGCTCGGGGGGGCAGCGACGGCCATGGATGGCCGAAGTGCCGCGGAGGGCATGGATGCCCGGGAGCGGCCGGCGCTCGAATGCCAAGATATTTGCGAGACGGTGCACCTGGGTCCAGTCAACAACAGCGCCGGAATTCGCGATGGAGCTTTCCTCCCTTGAAGATCTTCACCTGGAGCGGCATCTGCCCGGGGAGGCTGTGCGTCGCGCAACTGAAGCACGGGTCGAACGTCCGGAAAGCCATCTCGACCATGTTCAGGACACCCTCGGTCGGCTCGACCCCCGGCCGGATGAGTCCGGAGGCCGCCTTCCGGGTCACCATGTGGATCGCCGCGTTGTTGTTCGTGGTGCCGACGATCAGGTTCGCGCTGGTGCAGATCCCGTTTTTGTCGCAGGTATAGTGGTGCGTCAGGGTGCCCCGCATCGCCTCCACGATCCCGACGCCTTCCCCCGTGATCCCTTGCGGCACGACCCGGTACCGGTCGCCCGTGATCTCGGGATCGGCGCAATACTTCTTGAGCGTTTCGGCGTTCTGCACCATCTCGACCAGCCGGGCCCAGTGGGCCGCCATCAAAGCCCTGCACGGCTTCTGTTTCAAGGTGTGGAACATCTCCTCGAAAGCCTCCTGGGCCTTCGGCGTCGCCATCCGGTCGGCCACGTTGAGCCGAGATAGCGGCGTGGCCATGTAGATGCTGGAATCGATCCCCTCGACGAACCCGTTCCACCCCCGCTGCTTCAGGTATGGGAACTTCAGGTAGGACCACGGTTCCACGTGTTCGGCCACGTTGTCGGCGTACTCCCTGGGCGAATATTTGCAGATTTCCTCACCCTTGAAATCGACCACCCGGACCTTGCCGTCGTAGAAGTTGGGCGCGTTGTTCGGATCCACCAGCCCCATGTTCTGCACTTCGAGGTTGTACGGCCCGTTGAGGATCAGGTCCACGTATGCCGGGTTGCCCAGCACGACGTCCTTGAACAGCTTGAGCGAGAAGAGGGTGAAGTCGTAGAGTTCGTCGACCATCGGCTTGATCTCGGCGAGCTCCTCGGGCTTGAGGCCCTTGGAAACGCCGCCGGGGATGGCCCACACCACGTGCGTGCTCCTGCCCCCGATGATCTGCTGGATCCTCTGGGCCTGCGCCCGCGACTTGATCACCTTGCCGCCGATTTCCAGGCCGACCTTGGCGACGACGCCCAGGATGTTGCGCAGGGCGGGGTCGGATTGCGGCCCGCAGACGAAGTCCGGCGCCGCCAACGCGAAGAAATGGGCGATGTGGCTGTGGATGTAATGGGCCTGGTAGTACATGTCGCGGAGCTTCGCGGCAAGCGGAGGCAATTCCCCGCCGAAGCAGCCGTCGACGGCTTTCGCGCCGGCCAGGTGGTGGCTGGCGGGGCACACCCCGCAGATCCGGGTGACGATGCGCGGCAGCTCCTCGACCGGCCGGCCGACCACGAAGCGCTCGAAACCGCGCAGCTCGGGAATCTGGAAGTGGCAATCCTTCACGCTTCCGTCGTCGTTGAGGAAGATCTCGATCTTCCCGTGCCCTTCCAAACGCGTGATGGGGTCGATGCGGATCGTTCTGGCCATCAGCGGATGCTCCTCTGCAATAGTGATCCAGCCATGCCGAAACGGTAGGCATAGCCGGTGATATCCTGGATCCCGCCGAGGATCCGGGCGATCTCC
>JAJZRM010000137.1 GCA_021802685.1 Deltaproteobacteria bacterium
CACGGACTACGACCGCTCCGACCGGCTCTACTTCGAGCCGCTGACGAAGGAGGACGTACTCGCCATCGTCGAGGACGAAAAGCCCGTGGGCGTCATCGTCCAGTTCGGCGGGCAGACGCCGCTCAAATTGGCCGTCCCCCTGGAGAAAGAGGGGGTGAGGATCCTCGGCACCTCCCCGGAGAGCATCGACCGGGCGGAGGACCGGGAGCGGTTCGCGGAGATGCTGACGAAGCTCGGGCTGAAGCAGCCGCCCAACGGGATCGCACGGTCCATGGAAGAGGCGTTGGAGATCGCCTCCCGGATCGGGTACCCCGTGCTCCTGCGGCCGTCGTACGTCCTGGGCGGGCGGGCCATGGAGATCGTCCACGACGAGGAGGGGTTGCGGAAGTACCTCACGCACGCCGTCGTCGCCTCCGAGGCGCGCCCCGTGCTGGTCGACCGGTTCCTCGAGGACGCCATCGAGATCGACGTGGACGCGATCTCCGACGGGGAGACGGTGGTCATCGGCGGGATCATGGAGCACATCGAGGAAGCGGGGGTCCATTCCGGCGACTCCGCCTGCTCGTTGCCGCCGCATTCGATATCGGAAAGCACGATCGCCGAGATTGCCCGCCAGACCCGGGCGATGGCCGCGGAGCTGTCCGTCGTGGGCCTGATGAACGTGCAGTTCGCGATCCAGAGGGGGACGATCTACATCCTCGAGGTCAACCCGCGCGCATCCCGCACCGTCCCGTTCGTGAGCAAGGCCATCGGCGTCCCGCTGGCCAAGCTCGCCGCGAAGGTGATGGCCGGCAGGACGCTCGCCGAGCTCGGTTTCTCGCGGGAAATCGTGCCGGAGCACATCTGCGTGAAGGAAGCGGTCTTCCCGTTCATCAAGTTTCCCGACGTGGACACCTTGCTCGGGCCCGAGATGAAATCCACCGGCGAGGTCATGGGGATCGACCGGAAGTTCGGCACCGCCTTCGCCAAGGCGCAGATCGCCGCGGGGATGAACCTGCCCCGGTCGGGGAAGGTGTTCGTGAGCGTGCGGGACGAGGACAAGGAAGGGGTGCTTCCCGCGGTCCGCATGCTCCATGACCGCGGCTTTTCCATCGTCGCCACCCGGGGGACGGCGTCCTACCTCGAGAAAAACGGCGTCCCCGCGTCGGAGGTGCCGAAGATCAACGAAGGGCGGCCCAACGTGGCCGACCTGATCAAGAACGGGGAAATCGCCCTGGTCATCAACACCCCGCTCGGCGCCCGTTCCAAGGCGGACTCCTACTACATCCGCCGGACGGCGCTGGTATACAACATCCCGTACTTCACCACCCTGGCCGCCGCGCGCGCCGCTGCCCACGCCATCTCCGACCTGATCGGCGACGAGCTGTCCGTGCGGAGCCTCCAGGAGTATCACGGGTCGCAACGGAACCGCGTGCCCGGGGCCCGGTGACCGCACAGGACTCCATCCAGTACGTGAAAGGCGTGGGCCCGCGGCTCGCCGAAAAACTTCTCGCCCGCGGGATCCGCACGCCGCAGGACGCCCTCTACTTCTTCCCGAAAGGGTACCAGGACCGCCGGCGGACGGTCCCCATCCGGGAGCTTTCCGCCGGAATGACCGTCCCCGTCCGTGGGAAGGTGCTCTCCGTCCAGGGCGGAGGACGGCTTTTCCGCGGCCCCCGCCTGCTCGAGGTCGTGATCGGCGACGGCACCGGACGGGTCGTGGCGAAATGGTTCCGATTCCATCCCTCCCTCGTAGAGCGTTTCCGGGTCGGCGAACCGGTGACGCTGTGCGGAACGGTCCGCCTGTTCCGCTTCCTCCCGGAAATGCACCACCCGGAGATCCTGTCGACGGAGGAGGCAGCGGATCCGATCCATTCGGGGCGGATCGTCCCCGTTTACCCGGACGTGGAGGGGATCCCTCCGCGGATCGTCCGGAAGATCCAGTGGGAGGTCGTCCGGAACCACGCGGACAAGGAGGCGGAATGCTTCCCTCCCTGGGTCCTCGAGAAAGCCGGGGTGCCCCCGCTGCACGAATCGCTCGTCGCGATCCATTTTCCCCGGGACGACGCCGACGCGGCAAGTTTCCGGGAGTTTTCGTCCCCGCAGCAGAAGCGGCTCGTCTTCGGGGAGTTGTTTTCCCTCCAGTGGGCGCTCGCGAAACGGCGCGCGGGGATGGACCGTGAATCGGCGACGCCCCTGCCGTGGGACCCGGAAATCGTCGGGGAAATCAAACGGCGCCTGCCGTTCGACCTCACCGGCGCCCAGCGGCGGGTGGTCAACGAGATTCTCAAGGACCTGAAACAACCTCACCCGATGCACCGCCTGCTCCAGGGAGACGTGGGAAGCGGGAAGACCATCGTCGCGTGGATCGCCGCCATGGTCGCGTGGCGGCACGGGGTCCAGGCCGCGGTGATGGCGCCCACGGAAATCCTGGCCGAGCAGCATTACCGGCGGTTCGCCTCCCTGGCGAAAGGACTTCCGGCGCGCGTCGACCTGCTTTCCGCGGCGCTTCCGCCGAAGGAACGGGAGGCGGCCAGGGAAAGGATCCGGAACGGGGAGACGGACATCGCCGTCGGCACGCACGCCTTGATCCAGGAAAGCGTGGAGTTCCGCGACCTCGCCCTAGGCGTCATCGACGAGCAGCACCGGTTCGGCGTTCTCCAGAGGGCGGCCCTGCGCGGGAAAGCGAAGACCTCCCCCCACCTCCTAGTCATGACGGCGACGCCGATCCCCCGGACCCTCGCCATCGCCCTGTACGGGGACCTCGATGTTTCCGTGATCGACGAGATGCCGAAGGGACGGATCCCGGTGCGGACTCGCGTCGTGACGGAAACCGGGCGGCGGAAGGTTTTCGAGGAGATGCGCCGGGAACTCGACCAGGGAGGGCGGGCCTACGTCGTCCTTCCGCTGGTGGAGGAGTCGGAGAAGATCGCCTTGCGCGACGCCGTCCGCACGGCGGAACGGATCCGGGAGGCGTTTCCCGATATCCCGGTGGGACTGTTGCACGGCCGGATGAAGGCGGAGGAGAAGGAGTCGGGGATGCGCCGCTTCAAGGAAGGGGAGCTGCGCGTCCTCGTTTCCACGACCGTCGTCGAGGTGGGGGTGGACGTTCCGGAAGCTACGATCATCGTGATCGAGCACGCGGAGCGGTTCGGCCTCTCCCAGCTGCACCAGCTCCGGGGAAGGGTGGGGCGGGGCCTGAGGCCGTCTTCCTGCTACCTGATGGTGGGGAACGAGCAGGGCGAGGACGCGGCGGCGCGCCTCTCCATCATGGAGCGGACGACCGACGGGTTCCGGATCGCGGAGGAGGATTTGAAGATCCGGGGGCCGGGGGATTTCGCGGGAGTTCGGCAGTCGGGGATTCCCGATCTCGTCTTTGCCGACCTGGTGCGGGACGCCGGGATGCTCCAGGTGGCGAAGGAGGTTGCCGGGGAGCTGCACGGGAAAGACCCCGACCTGAAAGAGCCCGCGCACGAAGGCATCCGCCGGTTCCTGGCGCGCAGAGCGGCAACGGCTTTGGATTAAAAATAGGCGTCCCGGCGAGCGCTTAAGCCGTCCTTCCGCAGGGATATACTGGTATCTGCGGAGGGTTCGCCATGTGGTTGCGATGGTTTCCCTGGAGGCTTCTCATAAGCCGCGCGGCGAGGGCCGGAGGCCTCATCGATCCCGTGAAGGTGCTTGCGCGCCTGGAGAGCTTCGCGCAGCCCCTCGAGGGGAAGGTCCCGCTCGAACTGATCCGGGGGGGCCTGGTCTTCCACTCCAGGGGACTCCTCAACACGGGCGCCATCCAGCACAACCTGGACTGGATCTGGCCCTACTGGGTGGAGCGCCAGTACGACCCGGCGGACGACGCGTTCATCCCGCGGGCCTTCTCCCTCACCCACGTCAACCTGACGCACCGCAACTGGACCGCCATCGGGGTGCCGGACCGCGACGCGCTGCCCATCGTGGACCCGAGGGGACTGGTGACGCCGTTCTGGGACGGCTGGTCGCTGGACGGGTGGATCGTGGCCCGGGACGGACGCCGCCTCATCCCCTCCAAACTGCGGGACGCCGGCCAACACCTTGGCATGGACGGCCGCGTCGAGGTGGTGACCCGCGCCGGCGGCGCGAGCGAAGGAATGGAGCTTCTGTCCCGGGCGTTCGTGGAGGAACGGGACGGAACGGCCGAGTGCGTCCTCTCCCTCCGGGCGAGAAGCGAAACGGACGCGTGCCTCGTGGTCGCCCTGCGTCCGTACAATCCGGACGGGGTGAGCTTCGTGGAGGAAGTCCACCTGGACCGGGAGAGCCCCGGCTGGAGGGTGGGACGGCGCCATGTCGTCCTCTTCGATTCCGCACCCGAAAAGTACGCCTTCTCGGATTACCACGCAGGGGACGTCCATACCCGCCTGTTCGATCCCGACGGGCGGGAAGGAGTCCGCTGCAAGGCGGGGATGGCCACGGCGGCGGCGATGTACGGGATCGCGGGGGGCGGGGAGCGGCAGGCCGTGGTTCGGATTCCCCTGGAGAAAAAGCGCGGGACGGTCCCTTCGCGAGGGTCTCCGGGCTGGGACCGGGCCTTGTCGGGGGCCGCGGTCCTTCGGCTGCCCGAGAAGCGGATGCAGTCGCTGTTCGATGCGGCCGTGCGCTCGCTGGTCCTTCACTCGCCGGGGGAGGTCTACCCCGGCCCTTACACGTACAAGCGCTTCTGGTTCCGGGACGCCGCCTTCATCCTTCATGCCCTCCTCTGCCTCGGGCTGGCGGACCGCGTGGAGAGGGTCCTGGAAACGTTCCCCCGCCGGCAGACCTCGATCGGGCTGTACCACTCGCAGGAAGGGGAGTGGGATTCCAACGGGGAAGCGCTTTGGATCCTGTCGCGGTATTGCAAACTCACCGGACGCGGCCCGAAGCCGGAATGGACGCGATCCATCCGGCGGGGGGCGCGCTGGATCCGGCGGAACCGCCTGCCGGCCGACGGCGAAGGGCTCCATGCGGGGCTCCTGCCGCCGGGTTTCAGCGCGGAGCACCTTGGACCCAACGACTACTACTATTGGGACGACTTCTGGGGGATCGCCGGACTTCGCGCCGCTTCCCGCCTCCTTCCGCCCGCGGGAGGGGACGAGGACCCCTCCGCGTTCCGGGAAGAGGCGGAGCATTTCCGCGAGGCCGTGGAGAAAAGCCTGGCCGGCGTCGCCGTCCGCCTGGGACGGCCCGGGATGCCCGCGTCGCCCAACCGGCGGCTGGATTCCGGCGCGGTGGGTTCCCTGGCCGCCGGGTATCCGTTGCAGATCTTTTCCTCCGGCGACGACCGTCTCCTCGACACGGCGGAGTTTCTCCTCTCCCGTTGCCTGGTGAACGGCGGGTTCTACCAGGACATCATCCATTCCGGGGTGAACCCGTACCTGACCCTGCACATCGCGCAGGTCCTCCTCCGCGCCGGCGACCGGCGTTTCGAGGGGCTGGTCCGCACCGTCGCCGGCCTTGCGTCTCCCACGGGACAGTGGCCGGAGGCGGTGCATCCCCGAACCGGCGGCGGTTGCATGGGAGACGGCCACCATTCATGGGCGTCCGCCGAGTGGGTCCTGATGATCCGGAACATGTTCGTGCGCGAGGAAGGCGGGCGCCTGGTCCTTGCGTCCGGGGTGCTTCCCGAATGGATGGAAGCGGAAAGCCCGATATCGTTCGGTCCCGCACCCACTTCGTTCGGCGATGTGCGCGTCGAAATCGTTCCCCGCGGGCGCCGGGCGGAAGTCCGGTGGAGCGGTTCCTGGAGGGAGGCCCCGTCCCGCGTCGAAGCGAGGCTTCCCGGTTTCGCGGCGGTCGACGCGCCCGCCGGGCAAGGGTCGGTCCTGCTGGAATCCGGGGATGTTTCATGAACATCCTGATGGTCACGAACACGTTCACTCCCCACGTGGGCGGGGTGGCGAACAGCGTGGCGCGCTTCACGGCGGAGTTCCGCAGGGAAGGACACCGCGTCCTCGTCGTCGCTCCGGAATTCGAGGGGGCGCCCCCGGTGGAAGACGACGTCGTCCGCGTGCGGGCGGTTCAGCACTTCAACGGCAGCGACTTCGCGGTGCCCGTCCCCGTGACCCTGAGGGTCGCAACGGCCATGAAGGACTTCCGGCCGCAGGTGGTCCACTCCCATCACCCGTTTCTCCTCGGCGATACGGCCTTGCGGGTCGCGGCCTCGCGGGGGGTCCCCGCGGTGTTCACGCACCACACGATGTACGAGGAGTACACGCACTACGTGCCCGGCGATTCCCTGAAGTTCAAGCGTTTCGTGGTGGATCTCACGACGGGGTACTGCAACCTCTGCGACGCGGTCATCGCTCCGAGCGGGACGGTGGCGGATCTGTTGGCGGGCAGGGGGGTCACGGCTCCGGTCACCGTGATCCCCACGGGCGTGGACCTGCGGGACTTCGAGGGAGCCGGCGGCGGCGCCTTCCGGAGCGCGGCGGGGATCCCGGAAGGGGCATTCCTCGTGGGCCACGTGGGACGCCTGGCGCCGGAGAAGAACATGGGCTTTCTCGCCGGGGCCGCGGCGGATTTCCTCGCGGGACACCCGGGAGCGCGTTTTCTCCTGGTCGGGGAGGGGCCGTCCAGGGAAGACGTCGTCGCGGTCTTCCGCAGCCGGGAGTTGTCAGGCAGGATCCATACCTGCGGGGTGCTGCAGGGGAAAGCGCTGGCCTCCGCCTACAACGCGATGAACGTTTTCGCTTTCGCCTCCCTGACGGAGACGCAGGGGATGGTGCTCACGGAAGCGATGGCGGCCGGCGTGCCGGTGGTGGCGCTCGACGCCCCGGGCGCGCGCGAGGTGGTGCGGGACGGGGAGAACGGGCGGCTCGTTCCAGGCCCCGACGCGGAGGCCTTTCGGGACGCCCTCCGGTGGGTCGCGGAACGGACGCCCGAGGAACGGCGCCGCCTGGCCGAAAAGGTGGCCGCCACGGCCCGCGAATTTTCCATGGCGCGGTGCGCGGCAAAACAGCTCGCGGTCTACGAGACCCTCGCGGGGGGGCGGCGCGCGCCCCGGGGGATCGACGCCAGTCCCTGGACATCCGCCAGGAAACTGCTCGGCAGGGAGTGGGAAATTCTGCGCAACATCGCCCACGCGGCCGGGGAGGCGGTCCGTTCCGAAACGGACCCGCGGCAACTCCGGAAGACCTACTGAAGCTTGACTTGGATCGAGGGAAACAATAAAATCTTAGGTTACTTTTCCCAGGAGAACGCGATGGAAGAATTCCCGAGAATCCAGCGGCTTCCCCCGTACGTCTTCGCCGTGGTGACGGAACTGAAATCG
>JAJZRM010000138.1 GCA_021802685.1 Deltaproteobacteria bacterium
GCTTCGGAATCTTTTTCACTTTTGAAGTTAACAGGATTTCCGATCCTTCCGCAGTCCAGTACGAAGACAATCCCTCCAAAAAGTGGTAACGCTTTACGTAACAGTTATCATCGGCCCTGGGAACATACGGAGGGTCCATGTACACCAAGTCCACATCCAACTTCGGTATTTCAAAAACATCACCGTGAAATGACTTGTTTCGCTCGGCGTTTTCAAAAATAATCGAGTTATATATATCCACCGACTCTAAAAAATGCTCTCTAAGAGAAAGCCGAAGGTCACGCCTTCCATCATTGTAATGTTCCGGATCGCCGGATACGGTAAATACCCCACGGGGTTGACGTTTCACACATGCACGAATCATGGCCGTGATTGCAAGCGCGCGATGATACCGGGTTGGAAGAATTTCGATATTCGCCCAAACGTTATCTAGAAATGCGAGATCCTGAGGATGAAAAAATATCCCTTGAAAAGTATTTTCAATGAAACGGCCTCGTCTTGGGTTCTGCTTCAACAAGGCGCGAACGGAATCTCCTGAGATCCGATGGCGGGAATTTTCAACGGTCGCCAGGAATATCTGGCGAGAAAAGTTCAGGAAATCATTCCCGCTGACCTTCTTTCCCATCGCCTTCATCAAATACCCAACGCACCCGCTCCCCGAGAAAGCGTCGAGTGCCGAATGAAATTCCATCTGTGAAAGGATTTCATGGATCCATCGAAGAAGGCGGAATTTGCTCCCCATGTAACGAATCTGTGGGTACCTTACGGCCCGCTCGGGGAATTCCTTCGCTGATTGTTGGGAATCGCATAACGAAACCGAGGGCAACGGCATGAAAAATTCAAACCTCCAAACCAACGTCATCGTGAAGACCGGCCGAAAAATCCTTTTTCAGGTTACCGCATCCCTCCCCGATCCGCATTGAAAATCCGATCGCTTCGATGGGAGATTCAATGAGGGCCGCGCTGCGGCTACTTGACACCCCCGGAGCGCCGCTCCTACGATGAATCACTGCCGGCCGCGCACGCAACCGGCGCATTTCCCTGGAGGCTCCCTTGATCCGACGCGTCAGGACCGCGATCGTCCTTGCCCTGTTCCTCCCGTTGATCGCCGCCGTTCATGCCTCGGCGGCGGACAACACGGCGGTCCCGCCGGCCGGGACCGCGCCGGCCGCCGCTGCCTGGACGCTCCGCGACGTGACCGACATCGCCCTGAAGAACCATCCGCTGGTGAAGCAGTCCGACGCGGACATCGAAGCGGCGGTCGCGAGGAAGGGGCAGGCGCAGGCCGGATGGTATCCCGCGGTGAACCTCTCCACCCTCTACACCCAGGGCCAGACCTATTCCACCGCGCGGCAGCAGGCCATCGACACGAGAATCAGGTCCGTCCGCGGCGACCTCGAGTGGACGATGTACGATTTCGGCCGGACCGGCGCCGCGGTGGACCGGGCGGACGCGTTCGCCGCGATCAGCCGCGAAAACGCCGCGACGACGCGGGAAGACGTGGCCTTCAACGCGAAAGTCGCCTTCTACAACGTCCTGCGGGCGGAAAACACGCTGGAGTTCCATCGGAAGAACGTCCGCCAGCGGGAGGCGCTCCTGCGGCAGGCGCAGGCGTTCTACGAAACCGGCATCCGGGCGAAGATCGACTTCGTCCGCGCCGAGGCGAACCTCTACGATTCCCGCGCCCTGCTGGGCCAGGCGCGGAACGATCTCCGCGTGGCCCGGATCACCCTGCTCCAGCGGATCGGGATCGACGGCCCGGCGGATTTCCGGCTGTCCGGGGAGCTCCTCGAAGCGAAGCTCGATGGAACCCTGGAAGATTGGATCGCCGAAGCGCAGAAGAACCGGCCGGAGCTCCGCGCGCTGGTCGAAAAGGAGCGGACCGCGGCCGAATCGCTTAGGCTCGCCAACGCGGGATACCTGCCGTTCCTCGTGGGCGCCGCCGGTTACGGGTACGCGAACAGGGAATTCCCGCTCCGGGAGAACTACACCGCCTCGGTGACGCTGAATTACCCGCTCTTCTCGGGGTTCCAGACGCGTGAACAGGTCAAGGAGGCGCTGGCGACGATATCCTCCGCGCGGCACGAGATCACCGAGGCAAGGCGCCTCGTCCGGCTCGAAGTGGAACGGTCGGCGTACGGGGTCCAGGAGGCGCAGGAACGCCTTGCGGCCCGGGAAAAGCAGCGGGAAGCGTCCGAGGAGAACCTTCGCCTCGCCACGGCGCGGTACGAGGTGGGGGCGGGCGACATCATCGAGATGACCGACGCCCAGACGCAGATGGTCAGCGCCGACACCGAAACCGTCAACTCCGCCTTCGACTACGCGGTATCCCAGGCCTCGCTGCTGCGGGCGATGGGCCGCTGAAGGAGTCGAGGGATGATTCCATGACGGAGACGGGCATCCCCCTCGCGGCGGACGCGCGGGAGCCGGGAAACAACGGACGGAAAAAGAAGGCGCTCTGGATTTTCCTCGCGGTCCTGGCCGCGACCGTCGTCTCCGGCTTCGCGTACTGGAGTTACCGGCGGACCCACGTGAGCACCGACGACGCCTACATCGACGGAAAGATCCACATGGTCTCCGCCCGGATCCAGGGAAAAGTCGTCGAAGTCCTCGTGCGGGACAACCAGCCCGTGAAGATCGGGGACCCCCTCCTCCGGATCGATCCGGAACCGTTCGCCGTGCGGCAGGCCGGAGCCGAGTCCGCCGTCGCCGCGGGCGCGGCGGACCTTGCGGCCGCCCGGGCGGACCTGGTCGCCGCCCGGTCGGACGTGACCGCCGCGACGAAGGAGCTGGAAGGAGCGAAGGCGCAACTGTCGCAGCTGTCGGCCGGCATCGAGGCGGCGCGCGCGAAAACCGCCCTCGCCGCGGCCCGGCTGTCGCAAGCGTCCCGGGACGCCGGCCGGATGAGGCAGCTCTTCGAAAAGGAGGTGATCAGCAGGGAGTCGTACGAGAAGGCCCGGACCGACGCGGAAGTCGCGGCGGCGCAGGACGCGCTCGCCCGGGAGGAGCTGCGCCTCGCGGAGGCGGCGGTTCCCTCCCAGGAAGCGACCATCGCCCAGCGGCAGGCGGTCATCGCCCAGCGGCGGTCCCTGGCGGTCCAGCGGGAGGCGCGCATCGGCCAGCAGGAGGCGCAGGTCAAGCAGCGGGAATCCGCCCTCGCGGAGGCGAAGCTGCTTCATGGATACACGACGGTCCTCTCCCCGGCGGACGGATACGTCACCCGGAAAAGCGTGGAGGGCGGCCAGGTCGTTTCCCCCGGCCAGGCGCTCCTGGCCGTGGCGGCCCTGGACAACGTGTGGGTGGTCGCGAACTACAAGGAGACGGACATCGAGCGGATCGGGCCGGGACTGGATGTGGAGATCCGGGTGGACACGTACAAGGGAAGGAAGTTCCATGGGAAAGTGGACAGCATCATGGCGGGGACCGGCTCCGCCTTCGCCCTGTTCCCGCCGGAGAACGCCTCGGGCAACTACGTGAAGGTCGTGCAGCGCGTGCCGGTGAAGATCGTCCTTTCCCGGGGAGAGGACCCCGGGCACATCCTGCGGATCGGCATGTCGGTCGTCCCCACGGTCCTCGTCCGGTAACGGACGTTGAACGCGATCGGCGCGAGCAAGTGGATCGTCGCCGTCACGGTCATGCTGCCGACGCTGATCGAGATCATCGACACCAGCGTCGCCAACGTTTCCCTCGACCACATCCGCGGATCCCTCTCCTCCGGCATCGACGAGTCGGCGTGGGTCCTCACCTCCTACCTCGTCTCCAACGCCATCATCATCCCGATGACGGGGTGGCTCTCCCGCACCTTCGGCCGGAAACGGTACCTCACCTTCTCGGTTCTCCTGTTCACCGCCTCCTCCTTCCTGTGCGGGTCGTCGACGAGCCTCGGGATGCTCGTCTTCTTCCGGGTCCTCCAGGGGATCGGCGGAGGCGCGCTGCAGCCCATTTCGCAGGCGATCCTCCTCGAGACGTTCCCGCCGCGGGAGCACGGGATGGCGATGGCCATCTTCGGGATCGGGGCCATGTTCGGCCCCATCGCCGGCCCGCTGATGGGAGGGTACATCACGGACACCCTTTCGTGGCGCTGGATCTTCTACGTCAACATCCCGATCGGACTGCTCGCCGTCTTCATGATCTCCCTGTTCATCCGGGATCCCGCGTACCTCCGCCGGCGCAAGGGGGAGAAGGTCGACACCTGGGGGATCGCGCTCCTCGCCGTCTGGGTGGGAGCGCTCCAGATCGTGGTGGACAAGGGGCAGCGGGAGGACTGGTTCCGGTCCGATTTCATCCTGGTCTTGAGCGCGGTCTCCGTACTTGCCCTGCTGCTCTTCGTGATCGTGGAGCTTTATTTCGCCGAGAATCCCGTCGTCGACCTGCGGGCGTTCCGGAACGTCTCGTTCTCCAGCGGGAACATCGTGATGTTCATCGCCATCTTCAACCTGCTGGGGAGCATCGTCCTGCTGCCCCTGTACGCCCAGCTGCTCCAGGGGTACACCGCGACGCTCGCGGGACTCGTCCTTTCGCCCGGCGGGGTCGCGACGCTCGTCACGATGCCGTTCGTGGGCAGGTACATCGGCCGGCACAACCCGAAGCACCCGCTGTTCGTCGGGATGGCCGTTTGCGCCCTCTCCACCTGGACGATGTCGCGCTTCTCCCTGGCGGCGGACTTCAACGCGCTGCTCTGGCCGCGGATCTATCTCGGATTCGGGATGGGATTCCTGTTCATCCCCCTCACGACGCTCACCCTGTCCTCCATCCCGAAGGCGCAGATGGGGAACGCCACCGGGATCTACAACCTGCTCCGGAACCTGGGGGGCTCCATCGGCGTCGCGTTCTCCGCAACCATGTTCACCCGGCGCGCCCAGGTGCACCAAAGCCGCCTGGTGGAGCACCTGACGCCGCTGGACGAGGGGCTGCGGGAAGCCCTCGCGCGGGGGCAGGCGTTGCTTCCTTCCCGCGGGATTCCCGACGCGATCGCGGAAAACGCGACCCTGGCGAGGATCTACCGGGAGGTGATCCGGCAGGCGACCATGATGGGCTTCAACGACGCCTTCCTCATCCTGTCGGTGATGATGGCGTGCGTCCTGCCGCTGCTGTTCCTGCTCCGGAGACCGGCGCACCAGACCTCCCCCGGGGAGGAGCGGTGACCGTTCGCCCCGGTGCGTGATCCGGCGGCGATCAGCCGTCCTTCCTCGCCTTGCCGGCGGCGAACGCCTCGCGGGACACGGGCAGCGCCGTGGATTGCCCCTTCGCCAGCACCCGCCCGTCGCCGGCCGTCACGGTGAGTTCGCACACCATCGACTGGCGGCCCTTGTGGATCATGCGCGACTCGCCGATCACGGTTTCCCCGGGCTTCGCGGCGCGGAAGATGTTCAGGCTCCATTGCACCCCCACCGCGTCCACGGAGGCGTTCACGGACAGCGCGAACGCGGCGTCCGCGGCCGCGAACAGCAGCACGCCGTGCCCGATGTTATGGGCGTTCAGGAAACGGTCCTCCACGGTCATCGACACCTTCGCGTACCCGTCCCGCGCCTCGTGAAGCGTCATCCCGAAATCCTGGATCAGCCGGTCCGCCCGGAAAATCTCCTGAACGCGTTCCATCGCTCTCCTCCCTGTTCATGGGTGTCCTGTATTATAGGCGATGAAAGGAAGGAGCGCGCCGCACCGGGGCGAGGGGCCAACGGGAATGATGCGGCGCGCGAAACCCCTTCCGCCGGGCGGAACCGGCCGGCCATTCAAGCGCCGGCGTTGCCGCGCCCGTTCACCCGGCGAGTTCGGAGACCTCCAGCGAATCCTCGAGCGAGATGCAGCCGCGCACGCTCATCGCCGCCGGGCAGCGGGTGATGTAGGATTCCATCGCTTCTTTCGCCTCCCCGGCCTTTCCGGGAGGGCATTTCAGGGTGTACCGCACCCGGATCCGCGCAATCCGCATCACGCCGCCTTCGTCCTCGATGTCCCCCTCGGCGTCCGCCCGGAAGCGGTCGCCGAACGTCGGGATCTTTTTGCCGGCCAGCACCGTGGCCAGTGTCCCCATCATTCAGGCCGATACGGCGCCGACGATGTGGTCGAGCGTCGCGGCGTGCTCCTTTTCCGGCTCCACGTTGTAGAACTTTTTGATCCCCCCGTGCACGCCGTAGTACACCGGTTCGGGAAATCCCTCGATGTGAGCGATCCGCGTCGGGCCCTTCTCCCGGACGATTGAAATCCTGGACGTGTGGACGATCGTTCCCATGCTCCCCTCCTCTTCTAAGATTCCGCGGGGAATTATTCCCCATGAGAGGCAGTATAATACTATTTATTGATATTCCGATTGGCTTGACCGTATTCCGATCCAGTGGTTTAATGCGGCAGACTTGCTTCATGTAACGGAATCGAAAGGAAATTCAAGGGCCGGCGATGCGAAAGAACGCTCGCAGGGGAAACAGGAGGAGAACATGGCAAAACGTGGTTTCATCACAAGGCGCGAATTCGTAAGAACCGCCGGCCTGGGCGTGGCCGCGGCGAGCGTCGCACCCACCATCTTCATTCCCACGCAGGCCCGGGGCGCCTCGAAGGAGCTGAAGATCCTGGTTTGGTCCCACTTCGTTCCCCGGTTCGACAAGGAGTGGTACGACGGCTTCGCGAAGAAATGGGGCGAGGCGAACGGGATCAACGTCACCGTGGATCACATCGGCCTGGCGGAAATCCCCTCGCGCACCGCGGCCGAGATATCCGCGGGGCAGGGCCACGACCTGATCGAGTGGATCGCGCCGCCTTCCCAGTTCGAGCCGAGCGTTCTCGACCTCACCGACGTGGTCAAGCAGGCCGAGAAGCAGTTCGGTAAACAGCACCCCCTCTGCCGCAGGAGCACCTATAACCCGAACTCGAAGAAGTTCTACGCCTTCTGCCCCGGCTGGACGATCGACCCCGGGAGCTACCGCAAGAGCCTGTGGGACAAGGCAGGGAAGGCGAAGGGGCCCGAGGTCTGGGAGGACCTGATCACATTCGGCGGGAAGATCAAGAAGGAGCAGGGGATCCAGCTCGGCATCGGCCTCTCCCAGGAGCTCGACTCCAACATGGCGGCCCGGGCCCTCCTGTGGTCCTACGACTCCAGCATCCAGGACGCGAAGGAGAACGTGGTCCTCAACAACCCGAAGACCGTCGAAGCCACCGCCTACATGGCCCGGCTGTTCAAGGAGTCGATGGTCCCCGAGGTGTTCGCCTGGACCGCCGTCTCCAACAACCAGGCGCTCATCGCCGGCCGCGCCT
>JAJZRM010000139.1 GCA_021802685.1 Deltaproteobacteria bacterium
ACCTGGTCGTCCGCCGTGTGGCCCATCGCAACGACCTTCCCGCCGTGTTCCCTCGATAAACGTTTCAAGAATTCGTGACGGATTCTCCGGGCGCCCTCCTCGAAACCGGAGTGAAGGCAAGCCGGGGTTTCCTTATGGATTCCCTTTTTTAAATGAAGAGTTTCGGACAATTTGTCAACTAATTGTTGATCTCTTTCCGATGCCCTCCCTCGGACGCCATGGTTCACGTGCCCGATGACGATTTCCTGTTTCTTCCGCCGGATCAGCTCCTGCAGGAGATACATCGAATCCGGCCCGCCGGAAACCGCGGCGACGACCACCTGTTTACCGGGCCTTTTCCCCTTCCGGCGCTGCGATTTCACCACCGGATTTTTTCTTCCAGGAGTCTGCACAGGTACTGTCCATATCCGTTGTTCTTCATCTGCCCGGCGAGGGATTCGAGCTCGATCGCATCGATGAATCCCATCCGGTACGCCACCTCTTCCACGCACGCGATCTTGAGACCTTGGCGCTTCTCGATGGTTTCCACGAACACGCCCGCCTCCAACAGGGAGTCGTGGGTCCCCGTGTCCAGCCAGGCGAATCCCCGGCCGAGGAGCTCCACCTTCAAAGTGCCCCACTCCAGGTACGTGTTGATCACGTCGGCGATTTCCAGTTCCCCGCGCTTCGAAGGCTTGAGGCCGGCCGCGATCTCCACCACTTGCCGGTCGCAGAAATAAAGCCCCGGCACGGCGAAATTCGATTTCGGGGATTTCGGTTTTTCCTCGATGCTCAGGACCTTCCCGGCCGCATCGAAGTCCACGACTCCGTATCGCTCGGGGTCCCTGACCCAGTACCCGAAGATCATGGCCCCGTTGCGGATCTGCGTCGCCCGCCGCAGGATCTGCTGGAAACCGTGGCCGTGAAAAATATTATCGCCCAGGATCAGGCAGACGGGATCGTTCCCGATGAACTCCTTCCCGATCAGGAACGCCTGCGCGAGCCCTTCAGGTCGCGGCTGCGGGGCGTAGGAGATCCGGATCCCCCACTGGGAACCGTCTCCCAACAGGTCCATGAACCTCGGGAGGTCGACGGGCGTGGAAATGACGAGGATTTCCCGCATCCCGGAAAGCATCAAGACGGAAAGAGGATAATAGATCATCGGCTTGTCGTACACCGGGAGCAGCTGTTTGCTCACCGCCTTCGTGATCGGGTAAAGCCGCGTACCAGCCCCTCCGGCAAGGATGATCCCCTTCCAATTCACCGGGCCATCGGCAGCATCCATCGGAATACCCCCTTCGCCGCATCCGTATCGCAAACCACCTTATTTCTTCACCCGCGAAAGATCAAGAGATTGAGGTATCCCCCGGCGAACCTTCTATGAGTAATAAAAAGGGAATGAAAGGCACAATATTGCACACCGGAAAACGGCACATCGAGGCTTCCTCGTAACAGGTGCATTTCCTTAAGTTTTATTGTAATCTGAGGGCGACGGATTGGGCGTGTTATTTGCTATCTCTAAATATGAATGAACGGAATCCGGTTTCGAACCGCCGCTCCATGAAGAGGTAGCCGCGATGGCATCGTTCGACTTCTCATTTCTGCCAAAATGCACGATCGATTTCCCGCTGGAAATATCCCCCGATGAAATCGGCTCGCTGGCGCGTCCGATCAACACGCTTCTCAAAAGCAGTTACCTGATCGGGGGTTCGTTCGATTTCGAGGAAACGTTCAACTCCGTGTTCGACATCGCGGTCGAAATCGCGGGGGTAGAGGCGTGCGGCCTGCTCCTCCCCGCCGAAAACCCGGACGGAAGCTGGGAACTGAAGGTCAGCCGGCGGGTCACGCCTTCCGCCGATCCGGACCGCGTGGGGGACCTGAACGCCCCCGCCTTGATCGCGTCTCATTTCGGCAAGGGGATCTCCGTGAACATCGAAAGCGGCGCATGGGCCGGTCCGATATGCGAGGCGTGGGCTTCCAGGTCGCTGATCGCCTTCCCGTTGCGACAGAACCGGGATGTCGCCGGAGCCCTCGTATTCGGCAAAAAGGAATCGCATCCTTTCACGGACGTGCAGGTGAAACTGCTCTGCGCGTTGTCGATGCAGGCCGAAAGCCACCTTCACCGGAACGACTCGGCAAAGGCCTTGTCCTACTATTCCTTTATCGACCCGCTGACGCACTTGTACAACCGGCGGTATTTCGAAAACCAGATGGAAAAGGAGATCCTGCGTTCGCGGCGGACCGGAGACACCTTCAGCCTGCTGACGTTCGACCTGGACGGTTTCACCGACTACAACGAGCGGTTCCTTCACTCCGCCGGCGACATCACGCTGCAGGAGTTCGCGGGCATCCTCCAAGGCTGCATGCGCGAAGTGGACACGTTGGCGCGCATCGGCGGCGATGAATTCTCCGTCATCCTGCTCGAAGGCGACACCGAAGGCGCCCAGGTCCTGGCGAGCCGGGTCATCGAGCGTTTCCAGCGGCACCTCCTTCCGGGAGACAAGGACGCCCGCACCGAGCGGCTGTCGGTGAGCGTCGGCATCGCGTCCTTCCCGTCCGATTCCTTCGACCATTCGGACCTGGTCGACAAGGCCGGCCGGGCGCTCGGCATGGCGAGAAGCCAGGGGGGCGGCCGGGTCTGCGCCTTCCATGAAACCGCGGGCGCATCCGCGAAAAACCGCGCGGCTCCCGATCTCCCCATCCGGAAGATCTACGACGCGGGACGCTCGGTTGTGGACATGGACAAGTTCCTTGAGATCCTGCTGTTCACCGGCATGCAGGGAATTCCGGCGAGCCGGGGCTCCATCGTCGTGAAGGCGCCCGACGGGAAAGATTTCACGCTCCGCGCGGCCATCGGTTTCAGCAGGAATGAAGAGCATCTGGCCGGCGCCGGAACGTTCCGCCCGGGGCCGATCACCAGCTGGGTGGTGGATCACCAGCTCCCTCTCGTCGTTTCCAGGACGGAAGATTCTCCGGTCGCCTCTTCCGCGCGGAAGAACGGCTACCAGACCGATTCCTTCCTGTCCATCCCGCTGACGCACGGTGGAGCCACCCTGGGAGCGCTCCACCTGACGAACAAGAAAGACGATCAGCCGTTCACCCGGGAGGACCTGCAGGCGTTATCGCCGATCGCTTCGGAGATCGCGTCGATCCTGTCGCAGGGGATCACCTTCCGGGAGAATGTCCGGACGTTCTCCCTTTCCATCCTGGCGTCCCTCACGGATGCCCTCGAACTTCGGTATCCCTTCCTCTCGGGCCATTCCTCACGCGTCCGGGATCTTTCCATCCGGACGGGCCGGCAGATGGGTCTGTCGAAGGTCGACCTCGACGTCCTGGAGCATGCGGCGATCCTGCACGACGTGGGGATCGTGGGCGTGCCGGCGAACATCCTGTCGAAGAAGCGGACCCTGAATGACCGCGAAGCGGACCTCGTGCGGAAACATCCATTCCTGGGAGCGAAGATGGTGGAAGGCGTGCCCGGGATGGAATCGGCGCGTAGGACGATCCTGGAACACCACGAACATTTCGACGGGTCCGGCTACCCGAACGGGCTCCGCGGCGCGGATATCTGCCTCACCGCCCGGATCCTGGGGGTGGCGGAGTATTACGACGCCATCATCTCCGAGCGGCCGCACCGCGGTGGGTTGAAGCCCTTCGAGGCGCTTCAGCTGGTCCGCAACGGAGGGAACGTCCTCTTCGACCAGGAAGTCACCGCGGCGTTCGAAGCGGTCGCGCCCGCCTCGAACCCCATACTGGAAAGCACGCACTAAGCGGCTTTGCGCGGGCTCATCCTTCCCGAAACGCCTTCCAGTCGATCTTCAACACCTGAATCTTGTAATTCAGCACGCGGGGGGTGATCCCCAGCAGATCGGCGGCGTCCTTCTGGACTCCCCGTGTCATTCGCAACGCCTGCTGGATGGCGTTGCGCTCCAGATCCTCCAGGACAAGCGTTTCCTGCACCAAGGGCGCCTCCGCCCTGGGTTGCGCGCTCTCGAGCGTCAGGTCGGACGGGGCGATCAGGGGACCGTCACTCAGGAGCACCGCCCGCTCGATCGCGTTCTGCATCTCGCGGACGTTCCCGGGCCACGCGTACCTGCGCATCTTCTGGATCGCCTCCGGCGAGAACCCGTCCACCTTCTTCTTGAAGTCGGAGGCGAACCGGTTCAGGAAATGCCGCGCCAGCGGCAGGATGTCCTCCGGCCTCTCGCGGACCGGAGGGATGTGGAGGTCCACCACGTTGAGCCGGAAATACAGGTCCTGGCGGAAATTTCCCTCCTGCACCTCCTTGCGCAGGTCCTTGTTCGTCGCCGCCATCACCCGTACGTCCACCTTCACCGTCTTGCCGCTGCTCCCCAACCGTTCGAATTCCTGCTCCTGCATCACCCGCAGGACCTTCGACTGGATGGTGGGGCTCATATCGCCGATCTCGTCGAGGAAAATGGTTCCCCTGTCGGCCTGCTCGAACCGTCCGATCCGCATGCGGTCGGCTCCCGTGAAGGCGCCGCGTTCGTGGCCGAAGAGTTCGCTCTCCAGGAGGTTCTCGTGGAGGGCCGCGCAGTTCACCTTGACGAACGGCTGCTCTCTCCGCTGGCTGTGGAAATGGACGAGTCCCGCCACGACTTCCTTGCCCGTCCCGGTTTCCCCCGTGATCAGGATGGTTGCCGATGTCGGGGCGACCTTCCGGATCTTCCCGAGCACTTCCTTCATTCTCGGGTTTTCCATCACCGGGTCGCCTTCCCCCATCTCCATCCGGTACTGCACCTTCTTGAAGAATTCGAGCTCCCCTCGCATCTTATGCACCCGCAGGGCGGTCCCGACCCGGTGCTTGAGCTGCATGATGTCGAAAGGCTTCTGGATGTAGTCGAACGCTCCCAGGCGCAGCGCCTGGAGCGCGGAATCGAGGGTGGCGTACGCGGTCATGAGGATCACCTCCGTTTCGGAGTTGATCTCCTTGGCCTTCTTCAGGACGTCCACGCCGCTGATGTCGCCCAGCATGATATCGGACACGACAACATGGACCGCCTCGGATTCGAGGGCCCGCATCGCCTCCATCCCGTTCGGGAAGGAGAGGACCGTGTATCCCTCGTCTTCGAGCGCCCCGACGACGCCGACGCGCAACGATTCGTTGTCTTCCGCCACCAGGATCCGGTCAGACATGGGCATCCCTCAAGGGAATCTTGATGAGGAACTCGGTCCCTTTCCCCGGTTCGGAGAGGATGTCGAGCACCCCTTTGTGGGCGTACACGATTTTCTGCGCGATCGGGAGGCCGATCCCCGTTCCCCCTTTCTTCGTGGTGAAAAACGGAACGAAGATCTTTTCGCGAATGTCCTCGGGGATCCCGCTTCCGGTATCCTTGATGGAGATCGTCAGGAAATCCTCCCGCTCCCCGGAACCGTCGGACAGCATCGGTTCCCGCGCCTCCGGGTCGAGGTCCCAGAATCCTCGCGTCACCCTTGTCGAAATCACCACGCTCCCGCCCGGTTCGCACGCCTGGGCCGCATTGGAAATGATATTTCCAAGCGCCTGTTCGAACAACCGCTCGTCCATCTCCACCTCGACGTCCCCGCTCCACAGGGGCAGGAAGGAGATCTTGACCCCTTCGAACAGTTTATCCGCTTCCGCCGCAAGGCGTTCCAGGAACGATGTCACGGAAACGGTCCGAAGCGTCAGCTCCGCCGGCCGGACGAAATTGAGGCATTCCCTGATGATGGCTTCCACCCTTCCGATCTCGCGCTCCATGTGGGAAATGGAGGAGAGGATCTTCGGGTCTCCCTGGTACCGGGAACGCAGTAAACCGCAATGGACCCCGATGCTCGCGATCGGGTTCCGGATCTCGTGTGCCAGCCCCGCGGCCATCTGACCCAGAAGCCGGAGGCGAACATCGAGATCCCGGTTTTCCTCGGCCATCTCGACATGCGTCAGGTCCTTGAAGAACGCGCAGATGCCGCTCCGCCGCTCCCCTTCCTTCAGTTCCGCCAGGGTGAAACCGATCGAACGGTGCATTCCTTCCCGTCCCGGAAGGATCGACTCCATCCGCGTCGGGAGGTAGCGAAGGTCCAGCGCCTCGATCAGCATGCGGAAAAAGGGATTTTCCCCCGCCACGGTTCGAAGGTTCATGCCGGGATGAAGGGTGATGCCGTTCAGGATCTTCATCGCGAGGTCGTTCCGGTATACGATCCGGCCGGTCAGGTCGATCGCCAGGATCCCCGCGCGGAAACATTTCAGGATGTCCGCTTCCAGCTTCAATGCCGCCCCCCGTATTGGCATGTTGGACCGGACAGGATCGATTAGACCATATGACGGATCGTCACCGATTGCAAGGCGGGGGAGGAAGTTCCGGAAGGACGACTACGGATCAGAAGGAAAATGAGGCGGGAGGGGAGAAGGCGGACTTGCCCCCGGTGTTCGAGACCGATTGCATCGAGACGTAATACGTCACGTTCGAGGAAAGGGAGGGAGCGAGTTTGCCGAGGTTAAACGACGTGGCTGGATTCCCCGTTGCCGGATCGATGGCGCCCAGTACGGCGGAGGAAGGCGTGGAGGCGGAAAATACCCCCGTATCGTTCACGTAGATAATGTATTCGCTCAGATCCTTGGCGGGGTCCAGCGGAGTCTGGTCGGTGTAACTCTGCGGCGGCGACCATCGAAGTACCGGACCGGCCGGCTCGGATGTGCCCGCGGCGGACGCCCCACCGCCGCCACAACCGAACGCCAACAAAGGGAACATCAGGACGAAAACCGCATTGATGAATCGCTTGTACGAAATGTTCAACGGAACGCACCCCGCCGGAATTTCCTCACAGGGGGCAACGCACCGTTCATGCCAAAAACGATCCTTTATAAATCAAGTAATTGCACTGTCTTTCCCCTCAGGATGAATACGTTTTTGCAATTCCGGTTTCAATTACGTAATTTCCTTGCCTCGGATCGACTTGCTGTAGGATTTTTGTATTCCTTGTATTGTCTACGCAGAGATTTCCTTGTCAAGTTACTTTGTGACGCAACGGAAGGTGGGGGGAGACGGGCAGGCGGGATACGGAGAAGCTAAAGCGAGGGGGAAAACCGCTTCATTGGAACAAGGCGTCGAACCAGAGGTTTCCCATGGATTGGTATCCTGCACCATTGGGATGAACCCCGTCGGACAGCTCTCCCGTGTGCGACTGGAAGTAGGAATAAAAAGGTGGCGGGGTGACCAAAATGTCGTTCGTAAGAAAGAGCTCGTCGACAACCG
>JAJZRM010000140.1 GCA_021802685.1 Deltaproteobacteria bacterium
GCACGCCCGGGTACGGCTGCGCGTTGTTCGTGTAGATCAGCCCCCCGCCGCGCCCTGGGCCGTACCAGGTCGTGATCTTCCCCCCCTGCAGGGAAATGTATTTATGACCGATTTCGATGGTGGTCTCCGCGAGACGTGACCCCCGGTCCCCTCGTTCCCCGAACCAGGTCAGCGCCTTGCCGCCGACGGACAGCCAGGAGAGCGGCTCGTAACGGCCGAAGGCGGAGATTTTTGCCGAGTATCCTTCCGGCGTGGGGATTCCGCCGGCGTTTTCCTCTACCGTGCGATCCCCGGAATAGGAAAGGGAAACCGTGCCACGGGCCATGGCGGACGGTTCCGCCTGGAAAGCGACCCAGCGGCCGAAGGATGCGGCGGATTCCGAAACGTTCAACCCGGACCACGGCGTGTTCCGCACGGCGGCGCGCACCGCTCGCATGTCGTACGGGCGGGTATTCGCCAGGAACCCGGGAAGGACGCCCATCCCGTTCAGCTTGTCGAGCGCGAGATAGATCTCCCGCTCGTCGTCCAGATACAGTTCCGCGGCGCAGGACGGCGATGCGGCAGGCCCGGTAAACACCGAAAGGACCGTGAGGAGGACCGCCAGGAACCGCGCGCCGCGCAGGCTACCGCCCATGCGGCGGGCCGGAGAGATGTCAATTACCGCGGTAATATCGCCCCATTTTCCACCTGTGGTCAATGCACGGACTTGGAGGCGTCCTCGGGGCCGGGCGCCGCATGGAACTTGTAGGCGGGCGTATACCCTTTCACGAGAGCATCCAGCCTCTCGACGACGCCGTAATTTTCCCCCGTGATCGCGACGACGATCAGCTCCTCGAGCCGCTTCGACCAGGCAGGGGGCATCACCTCGCTTCCGGTCAGCTTCAGCACCTTGGGGTGCCTGGTGCGCGTGACGTCCTCTCCCTCGACGATCAACTCCTCGTGCAGCTTCTCTCCGGGGCGAAGGCCGGTGAAGACGATCTCGGCGTCCACGCCCAGTTCCCTCCCCGAGAGACGGACCAGGTTTTCCGCCAGGTCGACGATCTTCACCGGTTCGCCCATTTCGAGGACGAACACCTCGCCGCCCTCCCCCATCGCCCCCGCCTGCAGGATGAGCCCGGCCGCCTCGGGGATCAGCATGAAGTAGCGCGACGCATCGGAATGGGTCACGGTCAGCTTTCCGGTAGTCTCGAGCTGCCTCCGGAAGATCGGGATCACGCTGCCGGCGCTCCCCAGGACGTTGCCGAACCGGACCGCGACGTACACGGTCTTGCGTGCCGAACCGTTCATGTTGTGGATGACGAGCTCGGCCAGGCGCTTCGTCGCCCCCATCACGTTCGTCGGACGCACCGCCTTGTCCGTCGAAACGAGGACGAACCGCTCCACGCCGAACTTCGCCGCCGCCTCGGCGAGGATCCGCGTCCCCAGCACGTTCGTCTTCACGGCCTCCACCGGGTGCATCTCCATCATGGGCACGTGCTTGTACGCCGCCGCGTGGTACACGACGGCCGGCCGATACACCCGGATGGTCTCTTCCACCCGCCCGCGGTCCCGAACGTCTCCGATCAGGGGGACCACGTTCACCGCCGGAAACTTCTCCCGCATCTCCATCTCGAAGTCGAACAGCGGGCTTTCCGCGATCTCGAACATCACCAGCCGGGCGGGCGACAGGCGGGCGATCTGCCGGCACAGCTCCGACCCGATGGACCCCGCCGCCCCGGTCACCATCACCGTGGCGCCCGTGATGCAGCGGGTAAGGAGCGCCGTGTCGAGTTCCACCGGGTCGCGCCCCAGCAGGTCCTCGAGGTCCACGTCCCGCAGCGCCCGGACGCTGACCTTGCCGTCGATCAGGTCCCCCACTCCCGGCAGGATGCGGGCCTTGGCCTTCGCGCCATGGCAGTGCTCGAGGATGTGCCGCAGGTGGGACGGCGCCGCCGACGGGATGGCGATGATGATCTCGTCGATCCCGTGTTCCTCGCAAAGCGCCGGGATTTCCTCGTGGCACCCCAGCACCGGTACGCCGTCGATTCGCGTGCGCCGCTTCGCCCGGTCGTCGTCCACGAAACCGACTTCGATCATCCCCAGGGCCGGGTTTTCCCGGATCTCGCGGACGATCATCTGGCCCGCCGCCCCCGCCCCCACGATCAGGACCCGCCGGTCGCACTCGTTCTGCCGGCGCCCGAACGCCTCCCGCCCGTAGCGGATCAGGTACCGCGCGCCGAGGACCGCCATCAGGGTCAACCCCCAGTCGATGAGGGACACGGAGCGGGGCACGTAAATGTGAGGCTGGAAAAGGAAGACGGATCCTTTGAACAGGACCGATCCAAGGGTGCACCCCGCGGCGATGGGAAGCACGTCCCGGATCGTCACGTACCGCCACCAGCCGGAGAACAGGCCGAAGGCGAAAAACCCCGCCGCCTTCGACAGGAGAACGACCGGGATCGTTTCGCGGATCACCACGATAAACTGCTGGGGTATCACGAACTCGAACCGGAGGAGATACGCGCCGAGGTAGGCGAAGACGAATATGAAACCATGGAGGAAAAGCTTTATGACGTACCGGTACCGAAGGATCGGATGCCCTATCCCCGATGCAGGATCCGGCATCCCCTTGGGGAGGAGGCCGGGTTTCGGATTGGTCATAACCTAAAATCTTCCTCCATTCCCGATCGAAACGGAAGGGTTTCTATTCGATGACATCCAGCAGCTCGACCTCGAAAGCGAGAGTGGCTCCCGGCAAGATGAGGTTGCCCGCACCTTTCTCCCCATATGCGATCTTCGACGGACAGACCAGCCGGGCCTTCCCGCCCACCTTCATCTTCTGCAATCCTTCGCTGAAGCATTTGATGACCTTGTCCAACCGGAACTCGGCCGGCGCGCCGCGCTTGTAGGAGCTGTCGAATTCCTTGCCGTCCGTGAGCGTCCCGCGATAGTGCACTTTTACCTTGTCGGACGACCCCGGCATCTTCCCGGCGCCTTCCTTCAGCGACAGAAAAACCATGCCGGACGGGGTCTTCACCGCGCCCTTCTCCCTGGCGGCCTTTTCCTCGAACGCCTTGTTGACGGTAGCCATTTTCTCGCCCAGGGCCTTGCGGCGCGACTTGGCCAGTTCCTGGACCTTTCCGCCGTACGCGTCCATGTCCACGGCCGGGGTCTTCCCGGCGGCGCCATCGGCGATCCCCCGCTTCACGAATTCCAGCTCGGCGGGAGTGAGCTGGAAAGCGGTGAGCGAGCGGGATACGAGAAGGCCGAGAGCGTAGAGGGTTTTCTGTTCCTCGGTTTTGGGAGGATCCGCGGCGAAGGACGGGGCGGTGAGCAGGAGCAGAAGGACGGCGGCGACAAATTCACACATATAACCGTTCCGACGAGGGCAAATCATGGGAATTACCTCCGGAGGGTATTGCCTCTGAGCGGGCAAAGACTGTCCCTCTTTTGCGGGAGTTCTAAGGAACGTCCCGGTTCTGTCGGTTCTGCGGTTTCCGCAAGGCACGGTTCACCCTGACCGCCAAATCGAACAGGAGCGGTTGGGCGTAGTACAGCGCGGTCGCGAGGCGGCCGGGAAAACCAAAATATAAAACCCGTTTCCCTCCCCGGTACGCATCGAGAACCGCCAATCCAAGTTTTTTGGTTTCCGGGCTTTCCGCATCCGGAGGGATCCATTTGGAAATCCGGACGATCAGGAGCCGCAACTCCGGTTGGGATGCCGTGAGACCCAGAAGGACTTTCTCGTGAATCCTTTTCAGGGCACCGTAGATCTCCCGATCCGGACTCTTCATGACGGAAAGCATCGTGGAGATGAACAGGATGCCGACCGGGCGGCCTTCCCGGTTCGCGAGGACGGATTGAACAACCTCAAAGGGTGTCGTCAGTTCGGCGGCCAGGATGCTTCCCATGTCTTCAATCGATATCTGGCGGTCGCGCAGACGGCTGGTCGACGACGCCGCATTGATGACCAGGTCCGGCCGCCAGTCCACGGCGGCCTTCTTCAGGCCGCCCGATCCCTGTTGAAGGTCCCATGCCATCTCGACAACATGAGAAGCGCCTCCGGCCCCGCAGCGTTCGGCGGTACGCCTCAGCCGGGGCATGTCTCTTCCCGTCAGGAGCAAACGGTTGCCCGGCGAAAAGGCTTCGGCCACTCCTGCGCCGACGGAGGAAGAAGCCCCGAGCACTACGACATTCATGGTTGCGTGCTGGTCTGCACGATCGGCTGCAATGCGGGGACTTCCCTCTCAGCCCCCACCAGCCGGTAGGCCTTCTCGATAGGGATGCCTTTGGAAAAAACGATCACGCGCAGCGTGTGATAGAAAATTTTCATGTCGCACCACGCGATGTTGCCTTCCTGGTACATCTTCGAATAGGCGCCCTCCAGATCCAGCCGTTGCTTCGGAGTGAGTTCCCGCCTTCCGACGACCTGGGCGATCCCGGTGATTCCCGCGGGGCTGTCGAACCGGTTGCTCCAGCCATCGAGATTTTGCAGCAGCCGCACGTTTTCGGATGGAAGCGGCCGGTTTCCGATCAGGCTCATCCCGTGGAACAGAACATTCACCAACTGCGGCAATTCCACGATCTGGAGACGTTCCAGGATGCGGCCGATCGGCGTGTAGACTTCACAGGTGCGGGGGATGTCGAGGTATCCGTCCCGCATGAACCTTTCCCGAAGCCGGTATTTCCTGGAAGTCGCGTCGCGCACCATGGTGCGGAACTTGAACACCGGAATCGTGCGGTCGACGGACACCTGTCTCCTGGAGACGTAGAAAACCGGCCCGCCCTCAAGGATCCGGATCAGCACCGCCGCCAAGACCAAAACAGGCGAGGCCACCAGCAATATCAGGCCGGCGAGGGCCACATCCACCAGCCGTTTGACCGCTCGTAATGCATTCATCGGGAGATCGATCCTCCGATTCAGGATGTTAACCCAGCGGAGAGCATACATTCAAATCGCGACAACACCTTTTCTTTCGAAAGGAATCTTTCCGCGTAATCTCTGGCAACCCGATTCTTCCCGGCGCCGGTCCCCGTGCCCGACAACGCCGCCAGCAATGCCTCCCGGAACAACGGCGGATTCTCCGGGGGAACCAGAACCGCGATGCCCGGGTGTTCCGCAACCAACCGGCCCAATCCGGTATCCTCTTCCGCCGTGATGATCGCCGTGCCGCCCACTGCCAGGATGCCGGTCAACTTGGACGGCATGAACGCATCGGCGACCCCCTTTTTCTGGACGACCAGGTGAACATCGGCGGACGACAGCAACGCGGGAAAGTCCTCCGGCGGTTGCGGCGGTTTGAATACCACGTTCCGCAACCCCGACGCGCGGGCCGCCTCCTCAAGGCCGTCCTTCGCCGGCCCCTCGCCCACCATCAGGAATATGATCTCCGGATGGTCCTTCGCCAAGGCCGCGGCGGCCTCCAGCACCGTTTCGAGCCCCTGCTTCCTCCCCATGCTGCCGGCGTACAGGACGATCCGGCCGCCGGGGGGCAGCCCCCATTCCGCCCGGAAATCGCGCCCGCCGGCGTCCGGCCGGACGGCTTCCGTGTCCACCCAGTTGGGAAACAGCAGCGCCCGGGAGGCCGGGACCCCGAGCCCCGCGATCCGGGCGACCATTCCCGTCGAGATGCTGGAGACGCGGTCGAACCGGCGCATCAGCCACCCTTCCACCGACGTGACCCATTTCCTGACGAAACCGCCGGGCATGAAACCAAGACCGAAATACGCTTCCACCTCGTAATCCTGGATGTGCAGCCACGCCTCGGCATTCGACAGGCGGGCCGTCATCAAAGCGCAAGGCGCGCAGAACAACGTCGGCTCGATCACGAACACCACGTCCGGGCGCCAGAAGATCTGCGCCAGCATGACCGGAAAGCTGGAAACGGCGAAAGACAGTAGATGAAGCAGCCGGGCGGAGCCTTCCGGATTTTCCGGGACCCACAACGGGCAGCGAAACAGTTCGACCCCGTGGATCGTTTCCCTCCCATAGCTCCGACCTCGATATCCGGACTCGACCTTCCAGGCCGGATAGTACGGCGGCGCCGACACGACACGGACCGGGTGTCCGCGGTCCCGCAACCATTCGGCCATCTCCGCCGTATATTTGCCGATGCCGATCGGTTCGGGGGCGTAATTCATGCCGTAAATCAGGACGCGCATCGGTTTCGCGTGGCCGTGACTACCAGGCAGTCGCCTCTCCCGGTGAGGTTGGCCAGCCACAACAGCGGAAAGAGGAACGCCCTGATGGAAAGCATGAGGACGCCCACCATTGCGGGGTTCCGCAGTTGCCGGGTCGGCCGTCCGCGGCGGGCGAAAACCGCGGCGATCAGCGAATGGGCCGCCCACAGCGCCGGGGTCTCCTGCCGAACGACCGTTGCGCCGAAACCGGCCCCCCGCAACAATTCCAGCAGCGTCCGCGAAGTGAAATGGACGATATGGAAAGGCACGTGCCAGTTGATCCAGCAACGGCCGAAGACGCTTCGCAGCACGCTTGACCCGTTCGGCGCGCTGACCCACACCTGGCCGCGGGGGTTCAGCATGCCGAGCACACGCCGCAGCATCCCTCGGGGATCCAGGGAGTGTTCGAGAACGTTCGACAGGACGACTACGTCATACGGCCGATCGGGGACGAAATCCTCGACCGGCGTGACATGCACAGTGAACCCCAGGCTTTTTGCGACCTCCGCCGCGTTCGCATTCGGCTCCACTCCTTCCGCCTGCCACCCGTTGCGGCGGTGGAACAGAAGGCCACGTCCCTCGTTGCAGCCGATGTCCAGCAGACGCCCTTTTCCTCGGACATTATGGAACGAGATGTCGCCGTCGACCGTCGTCCAGGCGCGGTAGAGAAACGAGGAAAAAAAGCGCTCCCTCAGCGACGTGTACGCCGTGTCCTTTTCGCCGCCGAAGTTGTAATGCGATCCGTACAGCCGGTCGAGCTCCGGCCGCGACAGCGGAGAGGCAAGCTGCTCCAGGCCGCAGGAGCCGCAGGCCGCGACGGACCATTCGCCCGGGACGCCGAAGCGCGTGTCGAACAGGCCGGACGCGACGACGGCGAGGTCGCCGCCGCAGTCGAGGCATCTGTGGGGAGGGGAAGACAGGGGAACGTCAGCCGGTAATATGATCCTGGTATTTCTTATGGAGCGGCGAATCCGGGTTGCCGAGCTCTTCCAGCTTCAAGCTGACCTGGTACTCGTAAAAAGTGT
>JAJZRM010000141.1 GCA_021802685.1 Deltaproteobacteria bacterium
TTCCGATCTGAAAACAACCATGACGAAGAACGGCGAACTTCCGCGGGAGAACCGCATGTCCGCGGCGTTCGAGGCCGCTTCGGCCCTGGGGCGGCGGTTCGTCTACCGCTCCCTCGAACGGTTCCGCATCGGCGACCAGCTGTTCCATATCCTGATGGCCACGGTCATCGGGGCGCTGTCCGGCCTCGGCGCGGTGGTGTTTATCCTGGCCATCAATTTTTTCTCGGTGCTGTTTTTCCACAAGTTCTTCCCCGCCATCGGAGGTTCCCATTACCTGATTTTTCTCCTTCCGATGCTCGGCGGGCTCCTGATCGGGCCGCTCATCCAGCGATTCCCGGCGGAGGCCAAGGGGGACGGCGTTCCCAGCGCGATGGAAACGATCGCGCTGCACGGGGGGATCCTCAGCCCCCGGACGGTGGGGCTGCGCACCGTCACGTCCGCGATCACCATCGGGTCCGGCGGTTCGGTGGGGCGCGAGGCCCCGATCGCCCAGATCGGGGCGGCCATCGGGTCGGCCGTCGGACAGTTCCTCAAGGTTTCCGCGGGACGGATGCGCAGCTTCGTCGCGTGCGGGGCCGCCGGCGGGATCGCGGCGGTATTCAACGCCCCCATCGGCGGGGTGTTCTTCAGCCTGGAAGTGCTCCTGGGGGACTTCTCGGCGGCGACGTTCGCCCCCATCGTGGTCTCCTCGGTGATCTCCACGACCGTTTCCAGGACGTTGCTGGGGAACGTCCTGATCTTCGAGGTCCCGCGGTACACGCTTTCCGGTTTCCGCGTCCTGCTTCTCAGCGCGATTCTCGGGGTCGTCTGCGGTCTGGCGGCGGTCCTCTTCATGCGCGCGCTGGAGTCCGCGGAGAAGCTGTTCTCCGCGTCCCGGATCCCGCTTTGGGCGAGAACCGCCGCCGGAGGGGCCATGATGGGGATGATCGCCGTCGCCTTCCCGCAGGTTCTCGGGACGGATACGACTACGCTGGACGAGGCGATCCGGGGGATGTTCCCGTGGCTCCTGTTGCTCCTGATCGCCTTCCTGAAGATCCTGGCGACCTCCCTTTCCCTCGGGTCCGGGGGGTCGGGAGGCGTCCTGGGTCCGGCCGTTTTCATCGGCGGGATCCTCGGGGCGTTCATCGGTACCGCGGCGAACGCCTTGTTCCCGGGGGTGTTCGGCGTTCCCGGCGGGTACGCCCTGATCGGGATGGCGGCGTTCCTGGCGCCGGTCATCGGGGGACCCATCACGTCGATCCTGATCCTGTTCGAGATGTCCGGGAACTACCGGATCATCCTGCCGCTGCTGGTCGCCGTGGTCGTATCGATGGGAGTGGCGTACCAGTTCTCCCGGCACTCCCTGTACACCTACAAGCTGCACAAGATGGGAGTCGACCTGGTGGCGGGACGCGAGGAGAGCGTCCTCCGGCGCCTCCGGGTCCGGGACGTGATGCGGAAGGAATTCGAATCGGTCGACCCCTCGCTTCCCTTCGGGGAACTGGCCGCGTCCTTTTTCGAAAGCCGGATCGACCACGTGTATCTCACCGGGGAACGGGGCGAGCTCCTCGGGGTGATCGCCTTCACGGATCTGCGGTCCCACCTGAACGACCGCAGCCTGTGGCCGGGAATCCGGGCGCGGGACGTGGCCACTTCCGACCCGGTGGCGGTGATGCCCAGCGAGACGCTGCTCGACGCGTTGAACAAGTTCGCCTACCGGAACGCGGTCCAGCTTCCGGTGGTTTCCGACCCCCACGACAGGAAGTTGATCGGAGTGATCCGGCGCAGCGACCTGTTGAACGCGTATCAAAAGAGCCTGACGCCGTTCCGGGAACCTGTCCCGGAAAGGGAACATGGGTCGGCGGAAACGGCGCCGCGGGGATAAAATCAGGAAAAGAGCCGCGGGAAAGGAGGCGCCTTGAACCTGTGGGTCTTCGATTTCGACGGAACGCTCTCTCCCATTGTCTCCGATCGGGAGGCGGCCGCGCTTCACCCGATGTGCCGCGACCTCATCGAATCCCTTTCGCAGAGGGACGGGCATTTCGTCGCCGTCCTCTCCAGCCGGGAAATCGAGGACCTGGCGGGCCGGGTCCCGTTGCCTCTCGTCATCCTGGGGGGGGCCAGCGGGTTGGAGTGGCGTTTGCCGGGAGGCCACAGGATCCGTCCCGGCGATCCGGCGGAAACCCGGCGGGAAGAGGTTCGCAAGGCCATCGCCCCGCTGCTTTCCGGGTTTTCCTCCATCCCCGGCGTGGATGTGGAGGACAAGGGGTGGTCGGTGGCGGTTCATTACCGGCGGGTGCTTCCGGAGGTCCTGCCCATGCTGGAGCCGCTCCTCAGGGAACTCGGGAATACGCCGGGAATCCGGGTGTTCCGCGGGACGTACGCCGTCGAGGTGCAGCTTTTTCCCAACGTGAGCAAATCGTTCGGCGTGCGCCGGCTTTGCCGCCTTCTCGAATTCGATCCGTCCAAGGACCGGATCCTGTACGCGGGGGATGATGAAAACGACGCCGTAGCGATGCGATGGGTGTTGAAGAAGGGGGGAATCGCCTTGTCGGTCGGAAACCGCCTGCCGGTCCGCGGGGCCCGGCACATGGCCGACCCGGCGGCCCTCGCGCGCGCCGTCGGCGAATTGGCCGGCCCGCGATTGGGGATGACATGACGCCGTTCGAGGTCAAGGACTGCGCCCTCCTCATCCGGATGAGCGGCCTCGCCCCCGCGTCGAACCTGCGGGAGCTGCGGGACCGGATCGCCGTCTGCAGCGGGAACGCCCTGTTCCATCATTATTGCGAGACGACCCTTCGGACCACGTTCGACAACCCGGACTACCGGAACGACTTCGCCGTCTGGGCGAAACTGTACCTGGGCGACCGGGTGCTCGCGGAGCGGCTCGGCATCCTGGACCCGTACGCGTTCCACACCATGGGGGAGCTGCGGGCGGCGACGCTCGAGGTGATCGACGAGCGGCTCGGGGAACTGACCATGGTCCCGTGGGCCCGGCCCGGGGACGAGCTCTTCTTCATGGAGTCCACCACCGTCGTGTTCGACACGGGGATCCGGATCGCTAACCCTTCCAGGCTCGGCGCCACCATCCGGAAGATGACCAACAGCAGCGTCTACTTCCATTTCCTGGAGGCCCGCCGCCGCCCCCCGATGCAGGTGGACGACTTCACGTCATGGCTCATGGACTGCGGGGAGGAGTATCGGCCGTACATCGACGCCGTTTCCTCCATCGATTTCTATTTCAACAGCCTCGGTTTCCTGCGCCGCGAACTCGCGCGGGTGCTCGCCTCCGTGAAGGGAACGAAATGAGCTCTCCGATCGCCGCCTACGAAGGGGTCGTCGGATCGGCCGTCCTCCGGCAGTTGCGCCAACTGGGGGAGAAGCTGACGGGGACCCGCATCGTCCACGTGAACTCCACCCGCGAAGGGGGAGGGGTGGCGGAAATCCTGGAATGGATGGTCCCGCTCATGAACGACCTGGGCCTGCAGGCGTCGTGGGAGGTCATCCACGGGGACCCCAGGTTCTTCGAGATCACGAAATCCATCCACAACGGCCTCCAGGGGCACAACGTCCTCCTTTCCGGAAAGGATTGGAGGATCTATGAAGACGTGAACGCGCGGAACTTCGAGAGGCTGCGCCCGGTCCTGGAGGAGGCGGACGTCGTCGTCATCCACGATCCCCAGCCGGCGCACCTGCTGCAGCTTTGCGACCGGCGCAAGGGGAAGTGGATCTGGCGGGCCCACATCGACATCAGCCGCCCGTTTCGCCCGGTCTGGAAGACGTTGCGGACGATCACGGAGAAGTACGACGCCAGCATCTTCTCGATGGCGGAGTTCGCCCAGCTGCTGCCCCACCCGCAGTTCCTGGTTCCCCCGAGCATCGATCCGCTGAGTGAAAAAAACCGGGAGCTCGAACCGTCGGAGATCGAGGCGGTGCGGTCCGAGTACGGGCTGGACCCGTCCCGGCCCCTGCTCGTCCAGATCTCCCGGTTCGACCGGTTCAAGGACCCGGTGGGCGTGATCGCGGCGTACCGGCTGGTCCGGAAGGTCGCCCCGGTCCAGCTGGTGCTGGCGGGAGGCGGGGCCACGGACGATCCGGAAGGGAAGGCGGTGCTGGAGGACGTGATGGAGGCGGCGGACAGCGATCCGGACATCCACGTGCTCCTCCTCCCCTCGAGCTCCCACCGGGCGATCAACGCCCTGCAGCGGCTGTCGGACATCGTCATCCAGAAATCGACCCGGGAAGGGTTCGGTTTGACCGTGACCGAGGGGATGTGGAAGGGGAAGCCGGTCGTGGGCGGGGACGTGGGGGGCATACGCCTCCAGGTGGTGAACCACCACACCGGATTCCTGGTGAACACCCCGGAAGGGGCGGCCCACCGGATCCGGTATCTCTTGCACAACCGCAGCCGGATCGGGGAAATGGGATCGATCGCGCGCGAGGTCGTTCGGGAACATTTCCTGTTGACCCGGCATCTCAGAGATTACCTTACATTGATGCTGGTCCTCTCCAAGGATTCCCGGGAGCACGCGTTCGAGGTTTGACTTCGCCGAAGCTTCCGCGAAAGGGGAAAAACGATGCAGGAACGAATGGGTATCGTGACGTTCAAGGGGAACCCCGTAACGCTTTTGGGACCCGAGATCAAGGCCGGGGACAAGGCTCCCGACTTCCGGGTCGTGGACGCGGCCCTGGCGCCGGCGACGCTCGCGGACTTCCGGGGGAAGGTGAAGATCATCAGCGCGGTTCCGTCCCTCGACACCCCGGTGTGCGATGCCGAAACGCGCCGGTTCAACCAGGAAGCGGCGAAGCTCCCGGGGGACGTCGTCGTTCTGACGATCAGCCTCGACCTTCCGTTCGCCCAGAAGCGCTGGTGCGCCGCCGCGGGGATCGACAAAGTCCGGACCTTCTCCGACTACCAGGACCGTTCCTTCGCGTACGCCTACGGGGTGCTCATCAAGGAGCTCAAGCTGCTGTCCCGGTCCGTTTTCGTCGTGGACGGGAACGACATGGTCCGGTATGTCCAGCACGTGAAGGAGGTCGCAAAGGAGCCGGATTACGCCCCGGTGCTGGAGGCGGCGGTAAAAGCGCTGTAAAGGGCGCGGCGGCCTCCCTTCCTCCTGCGAACTGGGCACCTGGAGTCGTGGTGAAACCGGGAATCGGTCTCGCGAAAAACGTTCGCCGGGGCATGGCGAAGCAGGACCGCGACGTGTCCCGGGTCATCGGGTGGCTCGCCGGTATCGCCGCCGTCGCGGTGGCCTTGTCGCTTCCTTCCGTATATTTCGCGATCTCCTTCGAATCCATGGATGCGGCGTTGCGGGCGGAAGCGAAGGCGGGATCCCGGGCGTTGAGCCGGATCGTGACCGGCGACCCGGACAGGCGGGCGCTCGAAACGGTCCGGGTCCGAGGCATCCTGGAGGAGCGGTTCGAGCGGCAGGCGGGCGATTCCCACCGGGTCCTGGACAGCGAAGGGAACACGGTCGCGGAAACCGCCGCCCGTCCCGCTCCGCCGTCGCTCGTCCGGTCCCATCCGATCCGGGACGACGGCCGTCCCATCGGCAGTTTGGAGATTCACCGATCTCTTCGTCCCCTGGTCTGGAGAACCTTCCTCACCGCGCTGCTCGGAGGTGTTTTCGGGATCGCCGTGTTCTTCGTGTTCCGGATCTTCCCGATGGCGGCGTTGCGAAAGGCCCTCGGCCAGCTGGCGCGGGAGAAGGAACGGGCGCAGATCACGCTCGGGGCGATCGCGGACGGGGTCATCACGACCGACGCCGAGGGGAACGTGGAGCGGATGAACGGGCCCGCCGAAGGGATGACGGGCTGGAAAGGGGACGAAGCGGCGGGGCGGCCGATCGGGGAGGTGTTCCGCGTCCTTTCCGGGGACACGGGACGGGAAATCGCCGATCCGCTGGCCGAGCGGCGGGTGGAAGCGCATGCCGGCCGGAAAAACATCCTGGTCCGAAGGGACGGAGTCCGGCGCCTGATCGACGACAGCGTGGCGCCGATTCCCGACGGACGCGGGGGTCCCGCGGGGGCGGTGCTCGTATTCCGGGACATGACGGACAAGGTTCGCAGGGAAGAGGAGATCCTCAAGTGGCAGAAACTCGAGGCCATCGGAAACCTCGCCGGCGGCATCGCCCACGATTTCAACAACTTCCTGGCGGGCATTCTCGGGAACATCTCCCTGGGAAAACAGACCCTGGACCCGGGGAGCGAGGCGTACGCAAGGCTTGCGGAGGCGGAGAAAGCGTCCGCCATGGCTTCGGAGCTTGCCACCCGGCTCCTGACCTTCTCGAAAGGAGGGAGCCCGGTCCGGAAGTTGATCTCCCTGGACGGCGTCGTCCGGGACTCCGCCCTGATGGCGATCCGCGGCACGCGGATTCGCCATACGTTCGAGATCGAGGAAGGCCTGTGGGCGGCATACGCGGATGCGGGGCAGATCGGCCAGGCCGTCAACCACCTCGTGCAGAACGCCGTTCAGGCGATGCCCGGGGAGGGCGTCCTCCGGATCCGTGCCCTGAACGTCACCGTCGAGGAAGGGAAACTGGAGTACGTGAAGGCCGGCCGGTACGTCAGGATCGAGGTGGCGGACACCGGGGGCGGCATCCCCGCGGAGAACCTGAAGCGGGTCCTCGACCCGTACTTCACCACGAAGGCGGACCGGAACGGCCTGGGGCTCACGACTTCGTACCACATCATGAAGAGCCACGGGGGAAACCTGTTCATCGAATCGGAACCGGGGGCGGGGACGACGGTGACCCTGCTCCTCCCCGCATCGACGGAGCGTCCTTCCCTGCAGGGGATGTCCGGCGGGCCGGCGGGCGGGAACAGGAAATGGAAAGTGCTCGTGATGGACGACGAGGAGCTGGTCCGCGCCGTGGCCCTCGGGATGCTCGGGCACCTGGGATGCGAGGCGCAGGGGGCGGGGGACGGGACCGAGGCGATCCGGATGTACGCCGATGCGGCAAGGGAAGGGAAGGCGTTCGACCTGGTCATCATGGACCTCATGATCCCCGGGGGGATGGGGGGGAAGGAGGCCGCGAAGGAGCTCCTGCGGATGTACCCCGACGCCAGGATGATCGTTTCGAGCGGGTACTCCGCGGATCCGGTGATGGCCGATTACGCCGCGCACGGTTTCCGCGGGATGCTTCCGAAGCCGTACCGCGTCGAGGATTTCGATCGGGTCTTGCGGCATGCGCTGGCG
>JAJZRM010000142.1 GCA_021802685.1 Deltaproteobacteria bacterium
CCTCGTCGCTCACGTGCCGGATCACCCGCAGGTCGTGGGAGACGAACAGGTACGCCATCCCGTACTCCTCCTGGATGTCCTTGAGGAGGTTCAGGATCTGCGCCTGCACGGAAACGTCCAGCGCGGAGACCGGCTCGTCGGCCACCACAAGCTTGGGCGAGAGGGCGATCGCCCGGGCGATCCCGATCCGCTGGCGCTGCCCGCCGGAGAACTCGTGGGGATACTTCTCCCCCGCCTCCGCCGTCAGCCCGACCCGTTCCAGCAGCCGGGAAGCCCGCTCCCGCAGGTCCGGGCCCTTGGCCAGGCCGTGGACGAGCCACCCCTCCCCCACGATGTCCCGAACCTTCATCCGGGGGTTGAGGGAAGAGTACGGGTCCTGGAAGATGATCTGCATCTGCCGGCGGGTTGCGCGAAGTTCCTCGCCCGTGAGGTGCGCAATGTCTTTCCCTTCGAACCGGATCGCCCCCGCGTCCGGGTCGAGGAGCCGGATCGCCAGGCGGCCCAGCGTGGTCTTCCCGCAACCGGATTCGCCCACCAGCCCCAGCGTCTTTCCCGGCGCGAGCGAGAGGGAGACGCCGTCGACGGCGCGGACGCTCACCTCCTCGGACGAGAAGAACGACTTCCGGATGGGAAAAGTTTTATAGACGTTGGAAAGCGACAGGAGCGCCCCGTTCGAATCCGGGCGATAAAGATATTCGCTCAACGCGCTTCTCCCCTCGCCGCCCGCTGGTAATGGCAAGCCGCCAGGTGCCCCGGCGCGTACTCGAACAGCGGCGGGTCCTCGCGGTCGCAGATCTCGAGGGAATCCGCCGGCGCTTCCCCGGAGCGGAACCGCGCGAAGGCCGCCTGCCGGAACGGGCACCGGTCCGCGAACGGACACCCCGGGGGCACGGCGGACAGGTCGGGAACCGTCCCGGGGATCGACGGCAGCCGTTTCATCCCCGGTTGCTTGCCCGGGAGGGAGGCGAGCAGCCCCTGCGTGTACGGGTGGATCGGGTCGGCGAACAGGTCCCGCGTCGGCGCGATCTCCACGATCCTTCCCAGGTACATGATCGCCGTCCGGTCCGCGAAATCGTGCACCACCCCCAGGTCGTGGGTGATGAGGAGGACCGCCATCCGCTCCTGCTCGCGCATCTCCTGGAGCAGCGCCATGATCTGCGCCTGGATCGTCACGTCGAGCGCCGTGGTGGGCTCGTCGGCGATCACAAGCGACGGCGATAGGGCCAGCGCCATCGCGATCATCGCCCGCTGCCGCATCCCGCCGCTCATCTGGTGCGGGTACTCCCTCGCGCGGAGTGAAGCGTCGGGCATGCGGACCTTCCGCAGCCACGCGACCGCCCGCTCCGCCGCCTCCCGCTTTCCGCAAACGCCGTGGGCCGTGAAGACCTCCGCCACCTGCTCCCCGACGGTGAGCACCGGGTTCAGGGAGCTCATCGGCTCCTGGAAGATCATCGAGATCGCCTTCCCCCGGACGTCGCACATCCGCTTCTCCGGCAGGGGGAGCAGGTTCTCGCCGCGCAGCAGGATCTCTCCGCCTTCCACCTTCGACGGCGGGGACGGAAGCAGCCGCAGGATCGACAGCGCCGTGACCGTCTTTCCGCAGCCGGACTCCCCGACCAGCCCCACCGTTTCCCCCGGGGCGACCGAGAAGGAGACGCCGAAGAGGGCCCGCACGGTCCCTTGCTCCGTTTCGAAGGCGACGCGAAGGCTCCGCACATCGAGCAGCCTCTCCGTCATGCCGCTCACCGCCCTTTCAGCCGCGGATCCACGGCGTCGCGGATCCCTTCTCCCAGCAGGTTGTATCCCAGGACCGTCAGGAAGATCGCCAGCCCGGGGTAGAGGGAGAGCCACCAGGCGAACTCGATGTTGTCCTTCCCCGCCGTGAGGATGTTCCCCCACGACGGCGTCGGCGGCTGCACGCCGATCCCCAGGAAGGAGAGCCCCGATTCGACGAGGATCGCCCCCGCCACCCCCAGCGTGGCGGCCACCAGGATCGGGGCCAGCGTGTTCGGCAGGATGTGGCGGAACATGATCCGCCCGGTCCCCGCCCCCTGCGCCCGCGCCGCCGAGATGAAGTCCCGTTCCTTCAGCGAAAGCGTCTCGGCCCGCACCAGGCGCGCCACCCCCATCCAGCCGGTCACCCCGATGATGAACATGATGTTCCAGATGGAGGGGCCGATGAAGGCGATGACCGCCAGGATCAGGAAGAACGTGGGGAAGCAGAGCATGATGTCCACGAACCGCATCAGCACCGAATCGACCCGGCCGCCGTAATACCCCGCGAGCAGACCGATGACCAGGCCGATGCCGATGGCGATGCTCTCCGCCACGAACCCGACCGACAGGGAGATCCGCGCCCCGTGCACCATCCGCGCGAGCACGTCCCGGCCCAGGTCGTCGGTGCCCAGCGGGTGGGACTCGGACGGGGACGCCAGGATCTTGAGGATGTCGATCCGGTTCGGGTCGTGGCCGGAAAAGACCGAGGGGAAAAGCGCCAGGACGAAGAAGAACAGGATGACCGCTCCTCCCGCCATCGCGAGCGGGTTGCGGGCCAGCCGCCGCAGCGTCTCCCGGAAGATGGAGTGCGCCGTCATCCCGTCCGTCCGGTGTTGATCCGCGGATCCGCGAGGGCGTACCCCACGTCCGCCAGGATGTTCCCCAGCAAGGTCAGGAACGCCCCGATCGTGAGGATCCCCATGATCAGCGGGTAGTCTCGCGACATCACCCCTTGGTAGAAGAGCTGCCCCATGCCGGGAATCGCGAAGATCGTCTCGAAGATCACCGATCCGCCGAGCAGGTCGGGCACCGACAGCCCCAGGATGGTGATCACGGGGAGGAGGGCGTTGCGCATGGCGTGCCGGAAAACGACCTTCCGCTCGGGAAGCCCCTTGGCGCGCGCGGTGGCGACGTAGTCCTGCCGGATCACCTCGAGCATGTTCGACCGCATGTACCGGGAGATCCCCGCCAGCCCGCCGAATCCGGCGAGGAAGATCGGCAGGACGAGGTGTTTCGCCCGGTCCGCGACCCGCCCGGCCAGCGGGAGGGAGTCGTGCTCCAGCGACACGAGCCCCGAGATGGGTAGCCACCCCAAATGGACGCCGAAGAGGATCATCAGCAGCAGTGCGAGCCAGAACGTGGGCACGGCGAACCCCGTGAACACGGTCACCGTGGCGATCCGGTCGAAGAGCGACCCTTTCCGCACGGCCGAGTAGATCCCGATGGGAACCGCGATGAGGAAGATCGTCGCCATGGAAAGGAGGTTGATCGACAGGGTCACCGGGATCCGTTCCCGGATCTTGTCCCAGACTTTCCGCCCGTCGGGGGAGAAGCTGTCCCCGAAATCCAGGACCGCCATCCGGCCGAGCCATTGCCCGTACCGGACGTAGATCGGCCGGTCGAGGCCGTAATACGCCTTGAGGCGTTCCCGGTACTCCGCGGTGGCCTTGGGGTTCAGATCCGAGGAGATCCCGATGGGGCCGCCCGGGGCCATGTTGATCACGCCGAAGGTGATCAGGCTGATCCCGATCAGGAGGGGAACCGAGATCAGGACCCTGCGGACGATATAGCGATACATCGATCTCCTACTGACGGAAGGTGGTGTACTTCTGCTCCCCCTTCGGGACGTACCACTGGATGAAGTTGTACGAGATCCCCGCCGGGGCGGGAACGATGCCGCGGAACCTTTTGTGGACGGCGGGCAGGCTGTCCGGGTAGCAGAGGAAAACGATCGGCTGCTCCTCCGCCAGGATCTCCTGGATCCGGAAGTACGCCTTCTTGCGTTTCCCGGTGTCGAAGGTGCGGCGTCCCTCCTCGAGGAGCCGGTCGACCTCGGCGTTGGCGTAACCGATATGGTTCAGTTCGTCCGGGCCGGTCTTCGAGGAGTGCCAGACGTCGTACTGGTCCGGGTCGGGAGTGATGTTCCAGCCCAGGATCAGGGCGTCGAACTTGCGCTTCTTCACGAACTCGTTGATGAAGGCCGCCCACTCCACGGTGCGGATCTCCATCTTGATCCCCACGGCGGAAAGGTTCTGCTGGATGATGGCCGCCGTCTTGGCGCGGTTCTCGTTCCCGGCGTTCGTTAGGACCGTGAACTCGAACCGCCGCCCGTCCTTCTTGAGGACGCCGTCCCCGTCCTTCTCTTTCCAGCCCGCTTCGGCGAGCAGCTCCTTCGCCTTCGAAGGATCGTGGGGGTACCTCTTCACGTTCGGATTGTACGGCCAGGTCCCGGGCTTGTAAGGACCCGTGGCTTCCTGTCCCAGGCCGAAGAAGACGCCTTCGATGACCTCCTTCTTGTTGACCGCGTGGGCGATCGCCTGCCGGACCTTCGAATCCTTGAAGAAGGGATGGGAGAGGCGGAATCCCAGGTACGTGTAACCGGAGGACAGGTAGCGGAACCGGTTGAACGATTTCCGGAACTCCGCGGTTTCGGTCTGTCGGGTGTACTGGAGCGGCGTCAGGTTCATCAGGTCGAGCCCCCCCGACTTGAGCTCCAGGAACATCGTCGCGAGGTCCGGGATGACGCGGGTGACCACGCGGGAGATGTACGGCTTCCCTTCGAAGTAGGCGGGGTTGGCGTCGAAGACCGTCTTCTCCCCCGTCTTCCACTCGACGAACCGGAACGGCCCGGTTCCGACCGGCTTCTTGTTCAACGGGCTCCTGGAGATGTCGGGGTGCTTCTCCAGCAGGTGTTTCGGAAGGATGTGCATCCCCCACGACGCCAGGGCCGGGGCGAAGGGGCGGGCGTACTCCGCCACGAAAGTGTGCGGGTCGGGTGCGGACGCGCGCTTCACCTGCTTGAAATCCTCGCCATACGCCGTGGGCGTCTTCGGGTCGATCATCCGCCGGTAGGTGAACATCACGTCGTCGGAGGTGAAAGGGGCGCCGTCGTGCCACGTGACGCCCTTGCGCAGGCGGAAGGTGATCTTCTTCCCGTCGGGAGAGATGTCCCACGATTCGGCCAGCTCTCCTTCCAGCCGGAGGTCCTTGTCGTACCGGACCAGGCCGTTGAAGACGTAGCCGGCGGCCTCGTGGGAGGAGGCATCCGTGGTGACCGCGGAGAGGAAGCCGCTGATGTCGCCGATGCTCCCCTCGATGATCGCATCGCCGTGAGCCGGGGCATCGGAGGCCGCCGTCCCCTTTCCCGGCGCTTCCTTCCCGCTTCCGCCGCACGCTGAAAGCAGGACGAGGACGGACAGGGCGGACAGGACGGCCCGCGGCCGCAAGGGTCTGCTCATTCCGTATCCCTCCGCAAAGAGATCTTCATCCCCCGGAACGCCACCGCGAGAACCGCCGGGGGCTGCGGAGACTCCCGGCCCGGGTACTCGACCGTCGCCTCCATGCCCGGAAAGCGGTACTCCGCCTTCACCAGGAACCGCCGTCCGGGATCGGAGTACAGCGTCTGGCGGTCATCCTCCATCACCCATCCGCCGTCCCCGCTCCGCGCCGTCTCTCCGCCGGCGACGGGATACCCCGGCGCGCCGGACAGGATCCGCGCCAGCGACACGTCACCCGCGGGCAGCGGAGCCGCCCCCCGGAAGCCGGCCTGATCGGCCGCCGGCCCCCGGGACGATTCCAGGCGCCGTCCGTCGTTTGCAAGGAACGCCACCGCGCGCCCCAACGGATCGTACAACCCGAGGCGCTCCTCGGTCGGGGAGGGCGCGTTCACGCCGGCGATGAAGGGCACGGCGTCACGGGCCAGCGGGTGCGCCACCCCCGAGAACGATGCCTTGAAAGGGAAGGCCGCCCCGTTCGACAGGCCGGCGAAGAAGCGCGCCGCCCGCTCCCCTTCGGAGCCGGTGAGGATCATGCGGGACGGGGCGCAGCCCGCCAGGACGGCGAGGCCGAAGGCCAGGAAGGCGCAACGCCACGGCGTCCGGCGCCTCACTTCCCGGGAGGCCCCGCGTTCCGGAGGACCTTCAGCTTCGCCGCCACTTCGTCCCGCTTCTCGTGCCCCTTGGCGATGGCGCGCTCGTACTGGGCGGCCGCATCCGCCTTCTTCCCCTGGGCCAGCAGGACGTCCCCCAGGTGCTCCAGGATGACGGGGTCGTCCGGGACGTACGACAGGGCCCGCCGAAGCGCCTCTTCCGCCCGCGGGTTGTCTCCCCTGCGGTGGTAAACCCAAGCCAGGCTGTCGATGAAGAAACCGTCCTCGGGGCGGATTTCCAGCGCCCGGAGGATCAACCGCTCGGCCTCGTCCAGCCGGATGTTCCGGTCCGCGAACGTATACCCGAGATAGTTGAGGGCGGTGGCGTGCTTCGGGTCGATGCGGATCACCGTTTCCATGGAGGAGATCACGTTGTCGAGGAGGCCCATCTTGTCGTAGATCACCCCGAGGGAGAACCACGCCCCGACGTTCCCCGGAGCCTTCCCGGTCGCCTCCGTAACGATGGACAAGGCCTCGTCGTACCGCTTCGCATCCTCCAGGAGCCCTCCGAGGAAGACCATCAGGTCGGCGTCGTCCGGGTATTTCGCCCGCAGTTGCCTCGCGACCTTGATCGCCTCGTCGGATTTTTTCAGCCGCGACAGGATCATCGCGATGCGCAGCTCCGCTTCCCGGTACAGGGGGGCGTCTTCCGGGACCAGGCGAAACGCCTCCATGGCTTCCTCCGCCGCCCCTTTCTCCTCGTACGCCGCCCCGAGGAAGAACCGGACCTGGGCGTTTCCCGGCTCCTCCCTCAAGACGAAGGTGAACTCGTCGATCGCGGCGTCGAACTGGTCGCGCTCCAGGTACAGGAGCCCCAGCTTCGACCGCACGTCCGTGCTGGTGGGGGAGAACTTCTTCAGCTCCTCGTACTGCCCCACGGCCTGGTCGATCTTCTTCTCCCGGACGAGCACCCGCCCGAGGCGCTCCCGGGCGATCGTGTTGCCGGGCGAACTGTGCAGCGTCCGCCGGTACCGCTCCTCCGCCTCCGCGTTCCGGTCGAGGACCTCGAGGACGGATCCGGAATCGAGCAGCGCGGCGTCGAAGCCCGGGGCGATCTCCAGCGCCTTGTCGAAGTCGGCCAGCGCGGGATCGTATTTCTGCCCCGCCGCGCGGATCCGTCCGCGGTAGTAGTATCCGAGGTACGAATCTGGATTCTTCGCGATCAGGCCGCCGAGGACTTCCTCCGCCCGGGGAAACCGCCCTTGCTCCGCATGGAGGGTGGCGAGGTGGAGGTACGCCTCCTCGTTTTCAGGGTC
>JAJZRM010000143.1 GCA_021802685.1 Deltaproteobacteria bacterium
ACTTCCCAGAACACGTAGAAGAGGAAGAAGTCGAGGGAGATGAAGGTGCCCATCATCCCGGTTTCGAGGAGGAGGAACAGCGCCATGTACCCCCGGATCTTCTTCTCGATTCCGAAGGAGCCGATGACCGCCAGGAACGACAGCAGGGCCGTCAGGAGAATCATGGGCATCGAAATGCCGTCGGCGCCCACGAAGTATTCCACGTTGATGGAAGGAATCCAGCTGTATTTCTCCACGAACTGGAACTGGCTGGCCACGTTGACGCCGGCCATGGTCCGGTCGTAGGTGAACCACAGGCGGACCGCCAGCACCAGCGGGAGGAAAGAGGCCAGCGCGGCGAGCCACTTGATCGCCTCGTCCTTCCCCTTGGGCACACAGAGGATCACCGCCGACCCGAGGACCGGGAGGAACGTCATGAGCGTAAGAATGTGACTATCGATGAAACCCACGAAAGACCACCTCCGTTCTTAGAACGCCTTGATCAGGAAGATGAGGAGCGCTCCTCCAGCCAGTACGAACACATAGTGATACAGCTTGCCGGTCTGCAGCCGGCGAAGGACCGAGCCGCTCCCGATCGCCGCATCCGCCACGCCGTTGACGGCGCCGTCGACCACGCCGTTGTCGAACTTCCCGACGAGGAAGGACAGGAACACCCCGAGCTGCGCGGAAAGGTTCACCAGGCCGTCGACGACGGTGTTGTCGAACCAGGCGCACCCCCGTGAAAACGCCTTGGAGCCGTTGATCACCGTGGCTTCGTACAGTTCGTCGAAATACCACTTGTTCTGCAGGAAGCTGTGGAGCGGCTTCAGGCGGTCCGCCACCCGGGCGGGATTGATCCATCCGAAGGAGTACACGACGAATGCGAGGAAAATGCCCAGGGTGCCGACGCCCACCGAGGAATACATGGCATAGGTGTGGGCCTGTTGCGCCACAGGATCGTCGTGCGAAGCCGCGCCAGGCGATTCCGCGTGGGCCGCGGGAGGCGCGCCGTGCGCCCCTTCCGCCGGGGCGGCATCGTGCGGCGCCGCGGCGGGGGCGGCGGGCGCTTCCGGAGCCGCGGCTTGTTCCATCGCGTGCGCCGGGGGCGCGGGGGCGGAGACGGCCGCCAGGTTGGCCATCGACTTCGGCTTCTGGACCAGCGTGCCGAACCAGCCGGAGTACCAGAAGGAGAAGGACAACCCCGCCAGGACCACGAGGGGCACCCACATGTTCGCGGGCGACTCGTGGGCGTGATCGTACTTGTGATGGTCGCGCGGCGTGCCGAAGAAGGTGAGGATCACCAGGCGGAACATGTAGAAGGCCGTCAGCCCGGCGGTGAACAGGGCGACGAGGAAGAAGATCATGTGCAGGGGATTCGCGCTCCTCATGCCGAATTCAAGGGCCGCCGCAAGGATCATGTCCTTGGAGTAGAAGCCCGAGAAGCCCGGCACCCCCGCGATCGCGAGCGTCGCGATGAGGAATGTGACGAAGGTGATGGGGAGCTTCTTCCGCAGGCCGCCCATCTCCTGGATGTCCTGGCTGTGGACGGCGTGGATCACGGAGCCCGACCCGAGGAACAGGCACGCCTTGAAGGCCGCGTGCGTGGTCAGGTGCGCCAGTCCCGCGGTGTACCCGCCGACCCCGAGCCCCATGATCATGTAACCGAGCTGGGAGCAGGTCGAGTAGGCCAGGACCTTCTTGATGTCGTTCTGGGCCAGGGCGATCGAGGCGGTGATGAACAGGGTGATCAGGCCGAAGTACGCGATGAACAGGAACGCGTCGGGGGTGAACATCGGGTAGACCCGTCCCACGAGGTAGACGCCCGCGGCCACCATCGTCGCCGCGTGGATCAACGCGGACACCGGCGTGGGGCCCTCCATCGCGTCGGGAAGCCACACGTGAAGGGGGAACTGCGCGGATTTCCCGACGGCGCCGCAGAAGACCCCGATTCCCGCAAGGGTCAGGAGCGTCCCCGCCAGCTTCCCTTCCCCGATGGCGAGGAACACCTGGTCGTACCCCAGCACGCCGCAGGTGGCGTAGATGATCAGGATCCCGATGAGGAACCCGAAGTCCCCCACCCGGTTGACGATGAACGCCTTCTTGCCCGCGTCCGAAGCGGACTTCTTCTCGAACCAGAAGCCGATCAACAGGTAGGAGGATAGCCCCACCAGCTCCCAGAAGATGTAGATGAACAGGAAGCTCTCGGCCAGGACCAGCCCCAGCATCGAGAAGGAGAAGATCGACAGGTAGGCGAAGAACCGGTTGTACCGCGGATCCCCGTGCATATACCCGATGGAGAACAGGTGCACCAGCGTCGACACGATGGTGACCACCAGGAGCATGACGGCGGTGACGTTGTCGATGAGGATGCCGACGTTGAACAGGGCCCGGTCGCCGATGGTCAGCCAGGGGAAGACGACATGGTACCGGAAGTTCGGGTCGTACGCCCGGAAGACCTCGTAGAAGATCCCGATCGACATCAGGAGGCCGGCGGCGATGGTGGCCAGGGAGAGCCAGTCTCCCTTGCGGGGCAGCCGCTTGCCGACGGCGATGTTGATGAAGAAGGACGCCAGCGGCAGGAACGGGATGAGGTATGCGTAACGGATCAACGGTCTACCCTCTCAGCTGGTCCGCGGTGTCCACTTCCACCGTGCCCGTGGTCGCGAACAGCCGCAGGAAGATGGCCAAAGCTACCGCCGCCTCGGCCGCCGCGAGGACGATGACGAAGACGGCGAAGATCTGGCCGCCCATCACACGGGAGAGGAAGTGGGAGAACGCCACGAAGTTGATGTTGGCGGAGTTCAGTATGAGCTCGACCCCCATGAGGACCGCCACGCCGTTGCGCCGGGTCATCACGGTGTAGAGGCCGCAGCAGAACAGCGCCGCGCTGATCACGAGGAATTTTTCCAGCGTCATCATTTCCCCTCCTCCATGTCCCCCGCCTCCGGGGCGCCGCGCTCCGGCCGGGACACCAGGGCCGCGCCGATCAGCGCCGCCAGCAGCAGCACCGAGGCGACCTCGAAGGGGAGCAGGTACCGCGTCATCAGCAGTTCCCCGATGTCCGCGGTCGTGGGGAGGTAACCCGACGCCTTCACGGCGAAGGGCGTCGACACGGCGGTATATGACAGCACGCCGAACAGAACCAGGCAGATCAACGCGGCCGGAAGTCGGAAGTGGGTGGGGTTGCCGATCTTCGCCCCGCTGATCCGGTTCGACAGGAACACGGCGAACAGGACGAGGACGAGGATGCCGCCCACGTAGACCAGCATCTGGGTCGCCGCGAGGAAATCCGCGGAGAGGAAAACGTACAGTCCCGCAACCCCCGCGAAGGAGAACAGGAGCGCCACGGCCGAGTAGAGGATGTTCGGCAGAATGGCGACGAGGACGGCCGCCGCCACCGTCAGCCCCGCGACGGCGAAAAAGATGAGATCGGCGGGTGCGTTCATTCCTTGGTCTCCCCCTTCGCCGGGGGCGCCGGCTTGCCGGCCGCCGGGCTTTCCGCTTTCGCCGCGGCTTCCGCGACCTGGCGCGCCACGCGGGCCTTGACCTCCGACGCGTCCTCCTGGACGAAGCGGAGGATCAGCTGTTCGCGGTTCACCGACGCCATCTCGTAGCCGAGCGAGTGCTTCAGGGACTTCGGGGGGCACACCTCGACGCACAGCCCGCAGTACATGCACCGCCCGATGTTGATGTCGTAGGACGCGAGGACCATCTTCTTGTCCGCGCCCCGCACCGCCTCGAGGGAGATGCAGTCCATGGGGCAAGTCTTCACGCACATGTTGCAGGAGATGCACGTGTTGATGTCGTTATGGAGGAAACCGCGGTACCGTTCGGGGAGCTCCCACCGCTCCTCCGGATACTGCAACGTGGTTTCTTCCTTCGGATCCAGGCCGTAGCGCGCGGTGATCCGCATCCCCTTCGCCGTGGTGACCACGGCTTCCACGATGTCGTTCAAATATTCCTTCAGGCCCATTGGTCTCATCCGAAAAGCGAGGCGATCATCGCGGGGATCCCCTTGCCGTTGAAGACCAGGAGCCACAGGGATACGCCCAGCAGGTTGAAAAACGTAAGCGGTATAAGGTATTTCCACGACAACCGCATCAACTGGTCCACCCGGATGCGGGGAAGAGTCCAACGGACCCACATCATGATCAGGACGATCGTGAAGGCTTTTCCCAGGAACACGCCCAGCGAGAGCAGGTTCCCCCAGATCCACGGAAGCGTCTCGGCATGGAAGAACGGGATGTTCCACCCGCCCAGGAATAACGCGGTGGTCAGCGCCGCCACGACGAACATGTCGCCGAACTCCGCCAGGAAGAAGTAGCCGAACCGGATACCGGAGTATTCCACGTTGTACCCGGAAACCAGCTCCGACTCGGCCTCCGGGAGGTCGAACGGGGTCTGGTTGGTCTCGGCCTGCGCCGCCGTGAAGTAGAGGAAGAAGGAGAAGAACGTGAACGGATTATGGAACAGGTTCCACCCGAAGATCCCCCACAGTCCCCCTTGGGACCGCACGATGTCCTGCAGCGAAAGCGATCCGGCGATCATCACGGCGGGGATAAGGGCCAATCCCACCGGGATTTCGTAGGAGATGATCTGCGCCGCCCCGCGCATGCCGCCCAGGAGCGCCCACTTGTTGTTGGAAGACCAGCCGGCGAGCAGGATCCCGATCACCACGAGGGAGGAGACCGCCATCACGTAATAGACGCCGATGTTCAGGTCGGCGGCGATGAGCCCCACCCCGAAGGGAACCACCACGAATCCGGCGAAAGAGCCGACGAAGACGAAATACGGCGCCATCTTGAAGAGGGGCCGGTCCGCGCTGGCGGGCGTGAGGTCTTCCTTCAGGATCAACTTCACGCCGTCGGCGAGAAACTGCAGGACCCCGTTGGGGCCGACCCGGTTGGGGCCGATCCGGACCTGGATGTCGCCCGCCACCTTGCGCAGCACCAGCGACCCCACCCCCTCGAAGGTGAGGGCGAAGGCCAGCACGACCGCGGCGACGGCCACCATCAGGACCAGCGCCACAGCCCACACCGGCACGGCGCCCAGGAACGGTACCGCTTTTATAAGGGATATGGCCAGCGCTTCCATGGCTTACCTGTCGATCTCCGGTAGGATGATGTCGAAACTCCCGATGACGGCGACGATGTCGGCGATCAGCAGGCCCCTCGTGACCTTTTCGAAGATGTTCATCGTCACGAAGGAGCCGGCGCGGATCTTCGCGCGGTAGGGATTCGCCGAACCGTCGCTGACCAGGTAGTACCCGTTCTCTCCGCGGGGGTTTTCGGCCCGGAAGTACACTTCGCCGACGGGGGGCTTGAAGACGCGGGGCACCTTCGCCATCACGGGGCCTTCGGGGATCTGGTCGACCGCCTGCCGCAGGATCTTCACGCTCTCCCGCATCTCGTTGATCCGGACCATGTACCGGTCGAAGCAGTCTCCGAGCTGCCCGCGCTCGCCGGAGCCGACGCACACGTTGAAATCGAACTTCGGGTACACCGAGTACGGTTCGTCCTTCCGCAGGTCGAACGCCACGCCCGATCCGCGCAGGTTCGGGCCGGTCAACCCGTACGCGACCGCTTCTTCCGCGGAGATCACGGCGACGTTCGCCAACCGCTGGACGAAGATCTTGTTGTACGAGATGAGGTTGTTGTACTCGTCGATCTTCGGTTCGAAGTAGTCGAGGAACTCCCTCGTCTTCTCCAGGAACCCCGGCGGAGCGTCGCCGGAGACGCCGCCGATCCGGGCGTAGTTGTACGTCAGGCGCTGCCCGCAGAGCATCTCGAACAGGTCGTTGACCTTTTCCCGCTCGCGGATGCCGTACAGGAACGGGGTGAACGCCCCCATGTCCGCCGTGAACGACCCGAAACTGATGAGGTGGGACGAGATCCGGTTCAGCTCGCTGACGATGACGCGCAGGTATTCGGCGCGCTCGGGAGCCTCGATCTTCGCCAGCTTTTCCACGGCCCACGCCCAGGCGCAGTTGCAGTTCATCCCCGCCAGGTAATCGAGGCGGTCCGTGAACGGCATGAATTGGGAATAGTTCAGCCGTTCGGCGATTTTTTCGAGTCCCAGGTGCAGGTACCCGACGTCGGGCACCGCGCGGGTCACCACCTCGCCGTCGGTGGTGAGGATCACCCGGAGCACCCCGTGGGTGCTCGGGTGCTGCGGACCCATGTTGATCGTCATCTCCTGCGTGGGGAGCGCTTCGGGGCGGGCCGTCATACCTTGATCCCGTGGTAGGATTCCGGATACTTGTAGTCTTTCCGCAGCGGGTGCCCTTCCCAGTCCGGCGGGAGAAGGATGCGCCGGAGGTCCTTCGAACCCTCGAACACGATCCCGAGCAGGTCGTACGCCTCCCGTTCCTGGAAATTGGCGGCGGGCCAGACGTCGTCGACCGAGGGGAGGGACGGGTTCTCGCGGGGAAGCATCGCCTTGAGGCCGACGGAATGGCGGTTGGCCATGGAGTAAACATGGTACGTCACGGCGAAGTTGTCTTTGTAATCCACGCCGGACAGGCACATGAGGGAATCGAAGGAGAGGGCCGGGGCGTCCTTGAGGAACCGGGCGACCTCCTTTATCGATCCGGGGGCGACGACCACGTACGCGGGGGAGCACCCCTCCGACTGCAGCTCGACCACGGAATCGCCGAACTTCCCCTTCAACGTGTCGAAGATCGCCTGGGCATTCAACGGGTTCATCTCGCCCTTCACGCCTTCACGCCGTAATTTTTCTTCGCCATGATGATCTTCTGCAGCCTCATGATCCCGTCGATCAGCGCCTCGGGGCGCGGGGGGCAGCCGGGGATGTAGACATCCACCTTGGGCAGGATCAGGTCCACGCCCTTGACCACGCAGTACGAGTCCTTGTAGAACGGCCCGCCGGTGTTGGCGCAAGACCCCATGGCGATGACGTACTTGGGTTCCGGCATCTGGTCGTAGAGCCGCTTCACCCGTTCCGCCATTTTGTGGGTGATCGTGCCGGCCACCAGCATCAGGTCCGCCTGGCGGGGCGTCGCGCGGAACACGGCGCCGAACCGGTCCAGGTCGTACCGGGAGGCGCCCGCCTGCATCAGCTCGATGCCGCAGCACGCCGTGGCGAACAGGAGGTACCAGAGGGAGGATTTCCGCGCCCAGTTGATGAACAGGTCGGCGCTTCCGACCAGGACGTG
>JAJZRM010000144.1 GCA_021802685.1 Deltaproteobacteria bacterium
TCCGATCTCGGACAACCCCGCCATCGCCGTCGTCGCTTTTCCCAACATGATTCAGAACCTGTGCGATTTTCTCCCGTTCCTCAATCTCGACCTCGTTTGCCACGTTCTTGCCACTGAAAAGGATGCCCCCCGTCTCGTCGATGAAGCGATCGGCAACGGCGCCCAGGTGATCCTCGGCGGAGCCATCACGGCCAGGATCGCCCGGGACCGGGGTTTGCCCACCATCCTGTTGGGATCGGGCGAGGCGTCGATCCGTCTCGCCCTCGAGGAAGCGCAGCGCATCGTTTACGCCCGCAGGCTCGAGGTCCATCGAAGCAACGAACTGAAGGCGATGCTGGAGTACGCGTACGAGGGGATCATCGCGGTGAACCGGGAGGGCAAGGTGACGATATTCAACCCGGTCGCGCAATCCGTGACGGGCATCCGGCAGGAGGAAGCGTTGGGCAGTCCGGCCGACCAGGTCGTCCCTTTGATCAGTTTCAGGAATGTCCTGCAAAGCGGCATCCAGGACGTCGGAGAGTTCGTCGATTTCGGCCATTCCAAGGCCATGGTGAACCGCATTCCGATTCGGGTCGGCGGGAAGGTGGCCGGAGCGGTGGCGACCATCCAGGACATCACGAAGATCCAGTCCATGGAGGAAAGGATCCGCCGGGAGATCTACAGCCAGGGACACGTGGTGAAGTTCGGCTTCGGCGATATCTACGGAAGCAGCCCCCCGCTGCTGGAAGCGATCGACGTCGCAAGGCGGTATGCCCGGGCGGATTCGACGGTCCTGATCCACGGGGAAACGGGCGTGGGGAAGGAGCTCTTCGCGCAGAGCATTCACACGGCCGGCAACCGGAGCGGAGGCCCCTTCGTCGCCGTAAATTGCGCGGCCCTGCCGGAGACGCTCCTGGAGAGCGAACTCTTCGGTTACGTGGAAGGAGCGTTCACCGGAGCGCGGAGAAAGGGAAAACCGGGCCTGTTCGAACTCGCCCATCACGGCACGATTTTTCTCGACGAAATATCCGAGATCCCCTTGAGCCTGCAGGGAAGACTGCTTCGCATCCTGCAGGAGCGCGAAGTGATCCGCCTTGGACACGACCGCGTGATACCCGTCGACGTCCGGGTCCTGTGCGCGACGAACAGGGATCTGCACCGGCTCGTGGAGGAAGGGAATTTTCGGAGAGACCTCTACTGGAGACTGAACGTGCTCAGTCTTCCCATCCCTCCTCTGCGGGAGCGGCGCGGCGACATCATGCCGCTGATGCGGCATTTCCTCGACGCCCTTTCCCCGCCGGGGAACCATGGGATTGTTTTTTCCGGCGACGCCCCCGCCTTCCTCACCCAGTATCCGTGGCCGGGGAACGTTCGCGAGCTGAGAAACCTCTGCGAACGCCTGACCGTGGTGCACACCGGAAAAACCGTGGACTCGGCGTTCCTGACGCATCTGATGGAATACCGGGATTCGACGCGGCCGCCGCGCAGCGGGCCGGGGGGCATGGAGGATATCGAACGGGCGCTGGCGCAGGCGGGCGGGAAGATCACCCGTGCCGCCGAAATCCTCGGCGTTCATCGCGCCACCTTGTGGCGCAAACGCAAGTGCCTTTCCCATGTGAAAAACAGGTGAGGAGCGCAGGCGATACGGCCGGCGTCCGGCGCCGTGCCCGCGGAAATTCGCATCCGTTGTCGAATTCCGGCGCCTCCAAACGACCATCTAACGGGAAGGCGATTCCCCACCCCATACAGGAGGCAAAGACGATGCGATTCGTGATGTTCATGATTCCGCGGGTTTACCAGCCGGACACTCCTCCCGGCGAAAAGGCGGGGGAAGGGTTCGCCCCGCCCGCCGAAACCGTCGCCAGGATGATGAAGTTCAACGAGGAACTCGCGAACGCCGGAGCGCTGATCGCGCTCGACGGGCTTCACCCGGTCTCGAAGGGCGCTCGCGTCGCGTTTGCCGGAGGAAAAACCCAAGTGACCGGCGGCCCTTTCACCGAGGCGAAGGAAGTGATCGGCGGCTATTGGATGATAGAGGCGAAATCGAGGGAGGAGGCGGTCGGATGGGCCAGGCGCTGCCCCGCCTCGGACGGCGACGTCATCGAGGTTCGGCAGGTGTTCGAAATGTCGGACTTCCCGCAGGACGTTCGGAAAGCGGCGGACAATCCGGCGGTGCGCTCAGGCCGAAAAACGCAAAGCGTCATGACGCATTCCATCAGGAGGGAACCCTATGCGGAAAATCACCCCGTTCCTGTGGTTCGACGACAAAGCCGAAGAGGCGGCGAAATTTTATGTTTCCATATTCCGCGATTCGAAACGGGAAGGATAAAGCGGCATAGGGAGATTGTGAACCGGAAGGGAATCGATATTTGCCCTGTCCCAATCTAATCCTGGGAACTTCCGGTTTCCGGAAGATTCAAGGAACCGGAGGGATCCGAATCCATCGGAGGAGGTAAAGGCCTCATGGCCAGAAACATACTCATAGTATTGTTGGTGGCCGTATTTTCCCTGAGTCTCCAAAGCGCCGTCATTTCCGGAGAAATGGGGAAAGGGGTGAAGGGCACCGTCAGCAAGATCGAGGGGAACGTGGTTACCATCCGGGATGCCACGTGCAGCGAACAGGCGATCCAGCCCCAAAACTCGCGGGAACTGGCGAGCTTCCGCGTAGGTGACCGCGTTTCGTTCAAGGACGGCGCATTGACGAAAGCGAGGGGCGGCGATTCCGCGATGCCGTACCCGGGAGAGAAGTGCTAAAACGGTCTTATTGCCGGAGGGGGAAGGCTTTCGCCTTCCTCCTCCATGATTTATCACTCCGGACTTACCCCTTGGCTTTCGCGAAGTTCTCCGCCACCTGCGCCCAATCGACGGTGTTCCACCACGCCTCGATATACTCCGCGCGCCGGTTCTGATATTTCAAGTAATAGGCGTGCTCCCAGACGTCCAGGCCGAAGAACGCCTTGCCGCCGTCCAGAACGGGATTGTCCTGGTTTGCGGTCGATTCGACGGCGAGCTTCCCGCCGCGGATCAGCAACCACGCCCAGCCGGACCCGAATCGCGATGTCGCGGCCTGGGTGAACGTTTTCTTGAAATCTCCGAAGTTGCCGAACGCGCTTTTGACGGCGTCGGCGAGATCCCCCGACGGCTCCCCGCCGCCGCCCTTTTTCATGATCTTCCAGAACATGGAATGATTCAGATGGCCGCCGCCGTTGTTGCGCACGGCGGCGCGAACGGCCTCCGGCACGTTGCCGATCCGTGCGAGCAGTTCCTCGACCGGAAGTTTTTGAAGCTCGGGGTGGCCTTCGAGGGCCTTGTTGAGATTGGTGACATAAGCCCCGTGGTGCTTGTCGTGGTGAATCTCCATCGTCTTCGCATCGATGTAGGGCTCAAGCGCGTCGAAAGGGTACGGGAGCGGCGGCAGGTTGTGCGTCATCGGACGGATCTCCTTTCCTGTCGGCCCGGAACCGACGTCATTCTGTTCTTTCGATGCAGAGGGATCACGGCATCGTTTCTCCGCGCCGGGTTTTTTCCGGGCCGGGGGGATTCGGCACATGAAGAGACCATGCAAGAAAGGAGAAGGGGCGTGTACACGAACATCCTGTTGCCGACGGACGGGTTGGGGAATTGCGCGTATGGCACATGTCACGGGGTTCTGCTCGCCAAAAACCTCGGCGCCAAGGTGACGGCGGTCTGCGTGACGGAGAACCTCCCTCTCCACGAGATCCGGAAGATCTACGATGCCGAGATGCTTGTCGCCCATTCCGCGGCGGAGGTCGCACGGGGCGTGAAGAAGCGCGCCCAGGACCTGCACAAGGAACTGGCGGGGAACGCGCTCGCGGTCGCGGAGAAGATGTGCGCGGAGAACGGCGTCCGGTGCGAGAAGGTGGCGCTCTCCGGGAAATCCCCCACGGAAGGCATCCTGAAGGCGGCGAAAGAAAAAAAGTGCGACCTCATCTTCATATCGACCCACGGCAACCCCGGGTTGATGGGGACGCTGTTCGGGACCGTGGCGTCGAAGGTCCTCTCGCATTCGAATATCCCCGTTCTGGTGCATCACTGCGGGGGACCGAACTAAGAGACCTCCAGCGTTACCGGGAGGTCATCGCGCGCGGATAACGAGGTCATGGGTCCGCCCGTCACTCGTACCTCAGCGCCTCGATGGGGTGCAGCGCGGCCGCCTTCCGCGCGGGGTACACCCCGAAGAAAATCCCGACGAACACGGAAAAGGTGAAGGCCAGGACGACCGCCCACGGAGGGACTTCCACGGGGATTTTGGGGACCAGCAGGCGGATGGCGCCCGCCCCGAGCGTTCCGGCGAGCGCCCCGCACACCCCCCCCGCGGCGGACAGGGTGGTCGACTCCAGGAGGAACTGGAGCAGGATGTCGCGGTTCCGCGCCCCGACGGCCTTCCGGATCCCGATCTCGTTCGTCCGCTCCTTGACGGTCACCAGCATGATGTTCATGATCCCGATCCCCCCCACCAGGAGGGAGATGGCCGCGATCCCGCCGAGGACGTAGGTGAGGGTGTCCAGGATCGTGAACAGCGAAGAGAGCATCGCCGCCTGGTTGGTGATCGTGAAGTCTTCGTGCCGGTTGTGGTTCTTGAACAGGAGCGAGCGGGCGAGCTCCTTCCCGCTGTCGATGTCGTTCTTGTTCCGCACGGAGATGAGGATCTCGAAGAGCGCGTCGGTGTCGAAGATGTCCATGGCGGTGCGCACCGGGATGAAGACGATGTCGTCGATGTCGAACCCCAGGCTCACCCCCTTGCGCTCCATGATCCCCATGACGCGGAACCTGGCCCCCGAGATCTTGACCACCTGCCCCAGCGCGTTGGCGTTCCCGAACAGCTCCCGCTTCACGGTCCTCCCGAGGATGCAGACCCTCCGCTTGGCGTCCACGTCGGAGTCGGTGACGAAGTTTCCCACCTCGACGTGGATATTGCGGACCGGGGAGAATTCGGGCGTCACTCCCAGGGTGGAAACGTTGCGCGACCGGGACCCGGAACGGACTTCGGCCGTCCCGAAAACCACCGGGGCGACCCCGCCGAAGAGATAACCCTTTTTTTCGAGGATCCTGGCGTCGTCCAGCGTCAGCTTGTGCCTCGTCGCGCCGATGACGGGCGGTCCCCCCCGGGTCTCGATCTTGCCGGGCGTGACGATCAGGATGTTGGCCCCCAGCCCCGCGAACTGCTCCTCCACGTAGTTCTTGGTCCCCTGGCCCAGCGATACGAGGAGTATGACGGCGGCCACCCCGATGATCACGCCGAGCATGGTGAGAGCCGACCGGAGCCGGTTGGTTCGCAGCGCGTCGATGGCGACGCCGAAGAATTCCACGGGGTTCATCCCCTGCGCTCCCGGTACTCCTCTGGCGTCACCAGGCGTCCGTCGATGATATGGACGATGCGCCTGGCGTTCCGGGCGATGGCGAGGTCGTGGGTGACGAGGACGATCGTCGCCCCTCCGGCGTTGAGTTGCGCGAGGATCGCCATCAGCTCCTCGCCGGATTTGGAGTCCAGGTTCCCCGTCGGCTCGTCGGCCAGAAGGAGGGAGGGGCGGTTCACGAGCGCGCGGGCGATCGCGACCTTCTGCTTCTGCCCGCCGGAGAGCTGGTTGGAGAGGTGGTTCTTCCGGTCCTCGATCCCCACGGACCGGAGAGCCTCCAGCGCCCGCCGGGCGCGCTCCTCGCGGCCGACCCCGGCGTAGAGGAGGGGGAGCTCGACGTTTCGCAAGGCGGTGTAGCGGGGGAGGAGATGGAACACCTGGAAGATGAAGCCGATCTCCCGGTTCCGCATCGCGGCGAGGGCTTCCGGCGAAAGCGTGGTCACCGGCACCCCCTTGATCTCGTAGGTTCCCGACGTGGGGACGTCCAGGCAGCCGAGGATGTTCATGAGGGTGGACTTGCCCGATCCCGAGGGCCCCATCACGGCCAGGAAGTCGCCTGGGAAGATGTCCAGATCGACGGCTTCGAGCCCGACGATGGGTTGCTCTCCCTCGTAAACCTTGCCGACACCCCTCAGGAGGAGGAGGGGCTCACTTGCGGCTGCGGATCCCAACGCGGCTCCCGGGGGCCAGGTCCTTGATCTCCAGGGAAGTGACGATCGCCTCTCCCGGGGAGATTCCGCCAAGGATCTCCGTCCATTCCCAGTTGGAGATTCCCGTCGTGACGTCCCTGCGCACCACTTTTCCGTTCAAGACGACGAAGGCGAACTTCCGCCCCTCCCGTTCCATCACGGCGGCGGAGGGGGCGAGCACGACGTTGTCCTTCCCGCCCGTCCGGATTTCGACATCCACCGACATCCCCAGGCGCAGCGGCTTGGGGGGCGATTCGGGGAGGACCCGGATCGTATTGGCTCGGGAAACCTCCTTGGAGACCTCCACGACCGGCTTGATCCCGGAAACCTCGCCGGCGAACGTTTCCCCCAGGTAGGCGTCCGGGAACAGCCTCGCCTTCTGGCCGACCCGGATCTTGGCGGATTCCGATTCGTCGATGGGGGCCTCGATGTAGATGTCGGAGGGATCGGCCAGGACGAAAAGGGGAGCGCCGGGCGTCTTCGTTTCCCCCACCTCGACCGTCTTCCGTATCACGACCCCGGCGTACGGGGCCGTGATACGAAGCTTCTCCAGGCGGTCGGAAAGGGAGGCGGCCTTGGCCTTCGCGGAGTCCACCCGGGCCTTCAGGGATTCGATTTCCCGCCCGATCGCCCGTACCGTGTCTTCCCCGGCGGCCGCCAGCCGGGCATCCTCCTCCGCGTTCGCCCGCTGCATGTCCGCCGTTTCCATGTCCGATTTCGACAGGAAGCCGCCCCGGAACAGCTGGGAGGCGCGCTGGTGATCCTCCATCGCCTTGCGGAGGTTGTTCGCCGCCCTCGCGGTTTCCGCCCGGTATCTCCGTTCGGCCTGGTCCCGTCTCGCCTCCGCCTCCCGAAGTCCCTCCCGCGCCGAGAGAACGTCGGACCCGGCGGATTCGGCTTGGCGCTCCAGCTCGGGGTCCGAAAGGAGAGCGAGCGGTTCCCCTTTTCGCACCGTGCTCCCTTCGGCCGCGAGGACCTTCGAGACCCTTCCGCCCACTTCGGCGGAGAGGGTGGACTCCTGCCGGGATTTCACCGTGCCGGCGGACACCGAGGTGACGTACTCCTCGATCCTCCCTTTTCCCGCCTCGATGACGTCCACTTCGAT
>JAJZRM010000145.1 GCA_021802685.1 Deltaproteobacteria bacterium
GCCCTCGTGGCGTACCAGACGGCGTACCTGAAGACCCATCACCCGGTGGAGTTCTACAGCGCCCTGATGACGTCCGAATCCGGGGATACCGACAAGATCATCCGGTACATCGCCCATTCCCGGGAGAAGGGGATCCCGATCCTGCCCCCCGACGTGATCGAGTCGCGGTACGCCTTCTTCCCCTCCGGCAAGGCCATCCGGTTCGGACTGTCCGCGATCAAGGGGCTGGGAGGCTCGGCGATCGAGGCCATCCTGGAGGCGCGTTCGGTCCGCCCCTTCGAATCGGTGCGCGACTTCCTCTCCCGGGTCGACCTGCGCAAGGTGAACAAGCGCGCCGTGGAAAGCCTGATCAAGGCCGGCGCGCTGGATTCCCTCGATCCGGACCGTGGAAAGGCGTTCGCCGACCTGCCGGCCCTGCTCGAAGAGGCGCAGGCCGAGGTGCGGCGGAGGGAATCGGGCCAGTTCGCCCTCTTCGGCGCCCCCTCGGACGAGAAACGCCCTCCCCGCGCGGGAAAGGCGGCCGCCGGCGCGCCGGGCAGCTGGACCCGCCGGGAACGGCTCCTGTACGAAAAGGAGGCGCTGGGGTTCTACATCACCGGCCATCCGCTCGACTCCTACGCGGCGGAGATCGCGATGTACGCGAACTGCACCACCGCGGCGCTCCCGAACCTGAAAGCCGGAGCGGAGGTCAAGATCGGCGGGATCGTGACCGCGCTGAAGGAGCGGATCACGAAGAGGGGAGAGAAGATGGCCAACCTGACCCTCGAGGACCTCGAGGGGACGGTGGAAGTCACGGTGTTCTCCCGCACCTTCCAGGAGTGCCGGGAGGTTCTGGAAAGCCCGGACCCCGTCTTTCTCCTCGGGCGGGTGGAGTCCGGCGAACAGGGGGTGAAACTCGTCGCCGAACAGGCGTTCCTCATGGCGAACGTGCGGGAACGGCTGGCGCGGTCCGTTCACTTCCGGCTCTTCCTGGACCGGATGGGACCGGACGGCATCGCCGACCTGCGGCGGACGATCCTTCGGAACGCGGGGGAAAAGAGGGGATTCCTGCACATCATACGGGAAGGGGAGTACGAAGCGGTCATCGCGCTTCCGGACGGCGTGGGCGTTTCCCCCTCCCTGGAACTGGCGAGGGAGCTTCGCGCCCGCTTCGGGTACGATGTCCTCCAACTGCGATGATCCCGTCCGAACCGGCGAAAAGAGAGCGCGCATTCCTCGTCTTCGCGCATCGGAAACGGACGGCCGGACCCGCGTCGGTTTTGCACGTGTCGGAGGTGATGAAGGAGCTGAAAGACCTCGTGACCTCCGCGGGCGCCGCGGTGGCGGCGTCCCACGTGCAGACCGTGCAGGCGGAGCACCCGGCCACCCTCGTGGGGAAAGGGACCATCGAACAGCTGAAGGGGATGATCGCCGAGCGGGGGGCGAACGTCGCCGTGTTCCAGAACCTGCTGAAACCGAAACAGCAGGCGCTCCTCGAGGAGCAGCTCGGGGTGAAGACCCTCGACCGCCGGGAGATCATCCTGGACATCTTCGCGCAGCGGGCGCGGACGCGGGAAGGGAAGCTCCAGGTCGAACTCGCCCAGCTGTCGTTCCGGCTCGGCCGGCTGGCGGGAGGTCGGACGGAACTGTCCCGGTTGGGCGGCGGCATCGGGACGCGGGGGCCGGGCGAAAAGAAACTCGAGGAGGACCGACGCCGGATCCGCCGGCAGATCCGGCAGATCGAACGGGACCTGTCGACGGTGCGGCGGACCCGCTCCCTTCATTACCACCGGCGCAGGGAAGTCGGGTACCCCGTCGTGGCGCTGGTGGGGTATACCAACGCAGGGAAATCGACCCTGTTCAACCGGCTGACGGGGGCGGACGTCTTCGTGGCGGACCAGCTGTTCGCGACCCTCGATCCCACGGCGCGGCGGATCCGGCTGCCGGGCGGAAAAGACGCGATCCTGGTGGACACGGTCGGTTTCATCCACGACCTCCCGAAGGAGCTGCGGCAGGCGTTCCTCGCGACGCTCGAGGGGATCGGGGAGGCGGATCTCCTGCTCCACGTGGTCGACGGGAGTTCCGACGCGATGGAGAGCAACATCGGTTCGGTCGACGCCATCCTCGGGGAACTGTCGTTCCGCGACAAGCCGTTCGTTCTCGTGATGAACAAGAAGGACCTGTGCCTCCCCGGAATCCGGGGGCCCGCGGGTTCGATGCGGATCTCCGCGAAGACCGGGGAGGGGATCGCGGAGCTGATGTCGGTCGTCGAGAGGGAGCTATGTCTCCATCGCCCGGAAGAAACCGGTTCGACCAGGCTCGCCTGATCAACATCGCCAACGGCCTCACGGCGATGCGGGTGCTCCTCGTGCCCGTTTTCGCCTACCTGATGATCGGAGGCAGGGAGCGGGAGGCCCTGGCGGTGTTCGCGGTGTGCGGAGCCAGCGACGCCCTGGACGGGCTCCTGGCGAGGCGCCTGCGCCAGCGCACCCTGGTCGGGGCGTACCTGGACCCGATCGCGGACAAGCTGCTCATGGCCACCGCCTTCATCGTCCTCGCCTACATGAAGAACGTCCCTTTCTGGCTCACCGTGCTCGTGATCAGCAGGGACCTCTTCATCCTGGTCGGGAGTTCCCTCTACCTTCTCCTCCTGGACGCCTCCGATATCCGGCCGACGGCGGTCAGCAAGTTGAACACGGGGGTCCAGATCCTCACGGTGGTCTACTTCCTCGCCGTAGCGGCTTTTCCGGAGGTTCCAAGATTTTTCCCGGTGCTGGACCGGGCGACGGTCACCTCGGTGGTCATCGGTCTTTGCGCCCTGACTACCGCGTTGTCGGGCTGGCAGTACCTCTTCCTGGGGATCCGGAAACTCTCCGATGGGCAGTGAGGGGGTCCGCGTCGATTCCGTGGCCGGAAACAGCCCTTCCGGCCGCGCGGGCATCCGGGCGGGAGACCGGATCCTTTCCGTTTCGGGAAAGCCGGTCGAGGACCTTCTCGATCTCCACTTCCTGACTTCCCGGAGCCGATACACCCTCCGCTGGAGGAATTCGTCGGGCGCAGAACGGGAGAAGGCGTTCCGGCTCTCCGGGGAACCCCTGGGCGTTTTCCCGGAACCGGTCCGGGTACGGCGCTGCCGCAACCGGTGCATCTTCTGCTTCGTCCACCAGCTCCCCAGGGGATTGCGCCGCGCGCTTTACGTAAAGGACGAGGACGTTCGGCTGTCCTTCCTTCATGCGCAGTACGTCACGTTCTCCGACCTGTCGGAAGAAGAAACGCGGAAGATCGTGCGATACCGGCTATCGCCGTTGTATGTCTCGATCCACACGACCGATCCTTCGCTGCGCCGCCGGATGCTCGGCAACCCGAACGCCCGCGACGTCATGGAGGCGATTCGGCGGTTGACGCGCGCCGGGATCGTTCTTCACGGCCAGATCGTCGTCTGCCCCGGGATCAACGACGGGGACGAACTGTCCCGGTCCCTCCGGGAGCTTTCCGCCCTTCGCCCCGGCCTGCGGACCGTCGCCGTCGTCCCTGTCGGGTTGACCTCCCACCGGGCGGGATTGCCGCCGCTGCGTCCCGTCACGCGGGACGAAGCGCGGGACACCATCGACCGGATCCGGGGATTGGGGGGGGGAACCGGGACGGCGGACCGCGGGGAACCGTTCGCGATGGCGGCCGACGAATATTACCTGATCGCCGGAAGAAAGGTCCCGGGAAGGCGCGCATACGGCTCCTTCGCCCAGCTGGGGAACGGAGTGGGGCTGCTTCGCCGCTTCCTTGACGACTCGGCGGTCCTCCTCCGCAGGAAGAGCTGGCCCACGGGATCTTCCGGAGGCACCGTGGTCACCGGGAAGTCGGCCGCGGCGGTCGTTGCGGATTTCCTGCGGGAATTCTCCCGGCGGGCGGGGGCCGCATTCCGCCTCGTGCCCGTTGCCAACCGCTTGATGGGGGAAAGCGTCACCGTGACCGGGCTTCTCGGAGGAGAAGACATCCTGTCCGGGGTGGGCGGTGGTCCCATGGGCCCACTGTATATTCCTTCGGTGACGCTTCGGGATGCGGGGGACGTCTTCCTCGACGGGATCACCCCCGGGGAAATTTCCCGCCGCGCGGGGACGGAAGTCCGGATCTTCGAACCCACCCCCCGGGGGTTCCATGAGGCGGTCTACGGATGAATAAATCCATCAAGTCGTTGACATTTCACGGCATAGTCTGCTATTTTTCTACTTCTTGACCGATGTGCAAGGGCGATTAGCTCAGATGGTTAGAGTACCTGCTTGACATGCAGGGGGTCACTGGTTCAAGTCCAGTATCGCCCACCATTTCTTCTTCCCGGCACGGCGCGATCCACGGGCGGCGAAGCCACCGGGCGACGGCGCCCGGGGAGTTTTTTCGTATGGGAAACCAAACGGTTGCGGTGAGATGACGCTGCTCGAACTCGCGAAACGGGAAGGAAAAGCCAAGGTCGCCATCGCCGCGAAAGTGGACGGCGCCGTGGTCGACTTGGCGTGCCCGGCGCCGGAAGGGGCGGCCGTCGCCTGGATCACGCCTTCCGATCCGGAAGGGGTGGAGATCCTGCGGCACAGCACCGCGCACGTGATGGCGGCCGCCGTAAAGCAGTTGTTCCCCTCGGCGCGGATCACGATCGGCCCTGCAATCGAGAACGGCTTTTACTACGATTTCGACGTGGAATCCCCGTTCACTCCCGAGGACCTCGCCCGCATCGAAGAACGGATGCGGGAAATCGTAAAGACCGACGTCCCCTTCGTCCGGGAAGAGGTGACGAAGGCGAAGGCGAGTTCCCTCTTTCCCGGGGAGCCGTACAAGGAAGAGCTGCTCGCCGACATCCCGGACGAGACGGTGTCCCTCTACCGCACGGGGGAGTTCCTCGACCTGTGCCGCGGCCCCCACGTGCCGAACGCCGGCAAGGTGGGCGCCTTCAAGCTGATGAACACGGCGGGGGCGTATTGGCGGGGGGATTCGAAGAACAAGATGCTCACCCGCATCTACGGGATCGCCTTTCCGACCCGGAAGGAGCTCGACGAACACCTCCGGATCCTCGAGGAGATCAAGAAACGGGACCACCGCAAGCTGGGGAAAGAGCTCGACCTGTTCAGCGTGACGGACGAGATCGGGCCGGGCCTGATCCTTTGGCACCCGAAAGGGGCGGCTGTCCGCAAGATCATGGAAGATTTCTGGAGAGACGCGCACGCGCGCGCGGGATACGACCTGGTCTTCTCCCCGCACATCGCGCGGCTCGACTTGTGGAGGGTGAGCGGCCACACGGATTACTACCGGCAGGCCATGTTCTCACCCATCGACATCGAGGGGCAGGAGTACCAGCTCAAGCCGATGAACTGCCCTTTCCACATCCAGATCTACAAGTCGAAGATGCGGTCGTACCGCGACCTCCCGGTACGTTACGCGGAGCTCGGGACGGTGTACCGGTATGAGCCGTCGGGGACGCTGCACGGGCTGCTTCGCGTCCGCGGGTTCACGCAGGACGACGCGCACCTGTTCCTGCGGCCGGACCAGCTGGACGAGGAGATCTTCTCGCTCCTCGATTTCACGCTGTTCGTGCTGCGGGCTTTCGGATTCGACCGGTACGACATCTACCTGTCGACCCGCCCCGAAAAGTACGCGGGAACGCCCGCGAACTGGGACCTCGCGGAAGACGCCCTCCGGAAGGCGCTCGAGCGGAAGGGGCTTCCCTTCGAGGTGGACCCCGGAGAAGGCGTGTTCTACGGTCCGAAGATCGACATCAAGATCAAGGACATGCTCGGGAGATCCTGGCAATGCTCCACGATCCAGGTCGACTTCAACAACCCCGAGCGGTTCGACGCCGCCTACATCGCCGAGGACGGCACGTCCCGCCGGGCGATCATGATCCACCGCGCCCTGATGGGATCGCTCGAGCGGTTTTTCGGGGTGCTCGTCGAACATTACGCCGGGGCGTTCCCGGCATGGCTCGCTCCCGTGCAGGCCGACGTCCTCGCCGTCACGGACCGGCAGAACGGCTTTGCCCGGGAAGTCGTGGCGAAGCTGCGGGCCGCGGGATGCCGGGCGGAAGGCGATTATCGGAACGAGAAGCTGGGGTACAAGATCCGGGAATCCCAGCTTTCCAAGGTGCCGTACGCGCTCGTCGCCGGCGAGCGGGAAGCGTCGCAGCAGTTGGTCACCCCGAGGCGGCGCGGAGGGGAGCAGCTCCCCTCCATGAGCGTCGAGGAATTCCTCGACCTGCTCCGGGGGGAAACCGTCAACCCGACCAAGTAAAGGAGGACGTCATCGCCAAGGAATCCCGTATCAACGAACAGATCCAGGTGCCGGAAGTCCGCCTCGTGGGGGCGGAAGGCGAACAGTTGGGAGTCGTGAGCATCACGGACGCGCTGCAGCGGGCCCGGGCCGTCGATCTCGACCTGGTCGAGGTGGCCCCCATGGCGGCCCCCCCGGTCTGCCGGATCATGGATTACGGCAAGTTCAAGTACATCACCAGCAAGCGGGAGCAGGAGGCAAGGAAGAAGCAGACCGTGATCCAGGTCAAGGAGATCAAGGTCCGGCCCAAGACCGAGGAGCACGACATCAACACGAAGCTCAAGCACATCCGGCGGTTCCTGGAGGACGGGGACAAGGTGAAGGTCACCGTCCGGTTCCGCGGCAGGGAGCTGGCCTACGCCTCCCAGAGCGGTTTCGAGGTGTTGAAGCACATCGTGGATGCCATCGCCGATATCGCGAAAGTGGAATCCACTCCGAAAATGGAAGGGAAAACCATGATGACCATCGTGGCCCCTACATTCCACAAGAAGAAGCCCGTGGGGGGAGTCGCAAAGGCGGGGCCGGCGGCCTCCTCCCCCCCGGTGGAGAAACAGGAGGAATAGGAAATGCCGAAGATGAAATCGAACCGGGGGGCGAACAAGCGCTTCCGCGGCACCGGGGCCGGCGGGATCAAGCGCGCCAAGGCCGGGAAGAGCCATATCCTGTCGAACAAGAACCGGAAGCGGAAGCGGGGACTGCGGAAATCCTCCCTCGTGCATCCGACGAACGAGCATTCGATCCGGCGCCTGCTGCCGTACCTTTAAAGACAACGACGGAAGAAGACGATAGAGGGGACACGCCATGCCTCGCGTAAAAAGAGCCGTACATTCGCACAAGAA
>JAJZRM010000146.1 GCA_021802685.1 Deltaproteobacteria bacterium
AAGAGAGGGTCGCCGATTCCCCCGTGGTCCCGCACGGGACGATCCCCGACGTCCCGTTCCTGATCTGGAACTCCACCAGCCGCTTCAACGCCGGCACATCCAGCCGGCCGTTCCGGAACGGCGTGACGATTGCTACGATCGCCCCGTGAAACATCGATCCTCCCCCTTGTCCGGTTTCAGTAACGGTACGCTTCCTCGAACAACCGGCCGTCGCAAGACCAGGAAGTGTCCCCCTCGAGGTACACCTCCCCGAAATCCTTGTCTCCCGGATCGAAATGCACGGTCAGCATCTCCCCGCCGCTGGTCCGCACGGAAACCGGGGGCTCGGCGATTCCCCGGACCGCGGCGAGGATGGCGGACGCCACCGCTCCCGTTCCGCACGCCAGCGTCTCCCCCTCCACGCCCCGCTCGTAGGTGCGCACCCACAGCGCCCCGTTCCTCGGCTGCGCGAAGTTGACGTTCGTCCCCCGCGGGGCGAACGCCCTGTGCCGCCGGATCCCGCGGCCGACCCCCGCCACGTCCGCCCGGCCGACGTCGGGAACGAAAAGGACGGCGTGCGGGACGCCGGTGTCGAGGAAGGAGTAGACGTATCGCTTCCCGGCCAGCGTGAGCGCGCGGTCCACGGCAAGCCCTGCGGGCCGCGTCATCTGCAGCTTCACGCGGCGGCCCGAGACGGCGGCGCGGATGACGCCCGCCGCCGTCTCGAACGACATCTCCCGCCCCGCGATCTTCCGGGCGGCGGCGAAGCGGGCGGCGCAACGGCCGCCGTTGCCGCACATCTCGGCGCGGGAGCCGTCGGCGTTGTAGAAATCCCAGCGGAAGTCGGCCGTCCGCGACTGCTCGATGAGGATCACCCCGTCGGCGCCGACGGACCGCGCGCGGTCGCATACCCTGGAGACGAATACGGGCCGGTCGATCCCTTCCATGACGCCGCCCCGGTTGTCGATCAGGAGGAAGTCGTTTCCGCTGCCGTTGAGCTTGGAGAAGGGAATTCCCCCTCTCGTCATCGCGGGATCCTTTCGTTCCGGAATTCCATTATGGTAACAGACATGCGTCATTTCCGCGCGGGCCGTTTCGCCGCGAGGAACGACGCGGTCCGCTCGCCGCGGGAAACGTCCCGGGCCGTTTCGCGTTCCCGGACCACCTCGCAGCGGTCGCCCGAAACCATCACCTCGGCGGCCCTCGGCCGGCTGTTGTAGTTCGACGACATGGAGAACCCGTACGCCCCCGCGCTCATGACCGCCAGCAGGTCCCCCGCCTTGTACGGCGGCAGCGTCCGGTCCTTCGCGAGGAAGTCCCCCGACTCGCAGATGGGACCGACCACGTCCGCCGTCACCCGCCCCCTGGGGCATTTCCCCACCGGCAGGATCGCGTGGTAAGAGCCGTAGAGGGAGGGGCGCGCCAGGTCGTTCATGGCCGCGTCCACGATGAAGAAGTACTTCCTCCCCTTGCCGTCCGGCGAAGGGATCGGCTTGGTGTAGAGGACCTCCGTGACCAGGACCCCCGCGTTGCCCACGAGCACGCGCCCGGGCTCGAGGACCAGCGTGACGTCCAGGCCGCGGAACGCGTTCACGACCGCGTTGGCGTACTCCTTCGGGTGGGGCGGCAGCTCGTCGTTGTACCTGATCCCCAGCCCCCCGCCGACGTCCACGAGGCGGATCGGCATCCCCTTCGCCAGAAGCTGGTCGACGAGGCGCCGCACCCGGCCCGCCGCGTCGAGGAAAGGCGACAGGTCGGTCAGCTGGGAACCGATGTGGCAGTCCACCCCCACCACCTCGATGTGGCGGCGCCGGGCGGCCCATTCGTAATCCTTCATCGCCTGCCGGATGTGGATCCCGAACTTGTTCTTCTTCAGCCCCGTGGAGATGTACGGGTGCGTCTTCGGATCCACGTCCGGGTTCACGCGGATCGAGACGGGCGCGCGCTTGCGCATCCGGCCGGCGACGGCGTCGATCGTCTCCAGCTCCTCCCGGGATTCCACGTTGAACATGAGGATCCCGCGGCGCAGCGCCTCCTCGATCTCCCAGACCTTCTTCCCCACTCCGGAGTAGACGATCTTCTTCGGCTTCGCTCCGGCGGACAGCGCGCGGGCGAGCTCTCCGCCCGAAACGATGTCGACGCCGCCGCCCAGGTTGGTGAACGTCCGGATGACGGAGCCGTTGGAGTTGGCCTTCATCGAGTAGCAGACGATGTGCGGGATGGCCGCGAAGGCATCGTCGAACACCTTGAAATGATGCGCGAGGGTGGCGTGGCTGTACACGTACACCGGGGTCCCCGTCCGCCGGGCGATCTCGCGCAGGGGGAAATCCTCGCAGCAGAGCTGGCCTTGCCGGTTCACCGCGAAATGGTGCATGGTCCGTACCCCTTCAAGCTGTGATTCGGCATGCGATCGCCGCGGGCCGGTGCGAGCGCGGTTCGGGCTTCGCCTTCCTGCCGCATCCCGCCGCAAGGAACAGGAGCGCGGCCGCCGCGAGGACCGCCGCCGCCCGCAGCCTCCCGCGGGTCATTTCTTCCTCAGCGCCGAAAGGCGCGCCCGCACCGGGTCCGGCCCGGTTCCTCCGCGCGTCTTCCGGAAACGGACGGAGTTCGACAGGGAGATGGCGTCCCGCACGTCCTCCCCGATCTCCCGGGAGAACGTCCGCAGTTCCTTGAGGGTCAGGTCCTTCAGCCGCTTTCCGCGGTCCTCGCAGTACCGCACGATCTTTCCCGCGGTCTCGTGGCTTTTCCGGAACGGCACCCCCTTCCTGGCGAGGTAATCCGCCAGGTCCGTCGCGGTCAGGAACCCGTCGTCGCACGCCGCCCGCATGCGGCCCTCGTTGACCGCCATCCCCCGCAGCAGCAGGTCCGCGCCCTCGATGCACCGCTTGACGGTCCGGGCCGAGTCGAACAACGGCTCCTTGTCTTCCTGCATGTCCCGGTTGTAGGACAGGGGCAGCCCTTTCATCACGGTCAGCAGGTTCACCAGGTTTCCGTATGCGCGCCCCGTCCTTCCCCGGATCAGCTCCGCCACGTCGGGGTTCTTCTTCTGCGGCATGATGCTGCTCCCGGTGCAGAGGGCGTCCGGGAGAGAGAGGAAGCCGAACTCCGAGGAGGACCAGTACACCAACTCCTCGGAGAGACGGGACAGGTGCATCATCGTCACGGCGCAGGCGTAGAGGAAGTCGGCGGCGAAATCCCGGTCCGACACCGCGTCGATGCTGTTCTCGCACACCCCTTCCATCCCGAGCTCCCGCGCCGTGAACGCCCGGTCCAGCGGAAAGGTGGAGCCCGCGAGCGCGCCCGCGCCCAACGGGGAGACGTTGATCCTCCGCCGCGCCTCGGCGAACCGGTCCGCGTCGCGCGCAAACATCTCCCGGTACGCGAGGAGGTAGTGGGAAAACAGGATCGGCTGCGCCCTCTGGACGTGCGTGTACCCCGGAAGGACGATGCCGAACAGCTCCTCGGCCCGCGCGACGAGCGTCCCGTCGATCTTCGACAGGAGCGCGAGCGCCTCGTCCGCCTCGTCCCTCAGGTACAGCCGCAGGTCCGTGGCGACCTGGTCGTTGCGGCTGCGGCCGGTGTGAAGCTTCCCCCCCACGGGTCCGATCTTGCGGATCAGCCGCTGCTCGATCGCCATGTGGATGTCTTCCTGGGACAGGTCGAACGAAAGCTTCCCCGATTCGATCTCCCCCTGGATCTCCCGAAGCGCCGCGGCGATCCGTTCGGCCTCCGGCTTCGGGAGGATCCCCTGCTTCCCCAGCATGCGGACATGGGCGACGCTCCCGGCGATGTCGTGGCGGTACAGGAGGATGTCGTACCCGATCGAAGCGGTGAACTCCTCCACGAACCGGTCGGTGCCGGCGCCGAACCGCCCCCCCCAAGCCTTCTTCTTCGCCATGTCAGCCTTTCCTGTTCTTCAGCATCGCCCGGATCTTCAGGCGCAGGGCGTGGATCTTGATGAACCCGGTCGCGTCGGCCTGGTTGAACACCGTTTCCTTTTCGAACGTCGCGAAGTCGGTCCTGTAGAGGGAGACGGGGCTCTTCCGGCCCGCCATGGAGATGCCGCCCTTGTACAGTTTGAGGCGCGCCGTGCCGGTGACGTTGCCCTGCGTGGCCGCGATCGTCCCTTTCAGCAGGTCCATCTCCGGCGTGTACCAGAAGCCGTTGTAGATCAGCTCGGCGAACCGCGGCATGAGGGAGTCGCGCAGGTGCATGACCTCCCGGTCGAGCGTGATCGATTCGACGGCGCGGTGGGCGGCGTGCAGGATGGTGCCGCCGGGGGTCTCGTACACTCCCCGGGACTTCATGCCGACATACCGGTTCTCGACGAGGTCGACCCGGCCGATGCCGTGTTTCCCGCCGGCGGCGTTCAGGCGGGCGAGGAGCTTCGCCGGGCCCATCCTCTTCCCGTTGACCGCCACGGGGATCCCCTTGACGAAATCGATCTCCACGTATTCGGGGCGGTTGGGGGCCGCCTCCGGCGACCGGGTGAGGACGAACATGTTCTCCGGCGGCTCCGACCACGGATCCTCGAGGATCCCCCCCTCGAAGCTGATGTGCAGGAGGTTCCGGTCGCTGGAGTACGGCTTCGCCGCCGTGACCGGCGTGGGGATGCCCCGCTTCTTCGCGTAATTCACGAGGTCGGTCCGGGAACGGAGGTCCCATTCCCTCCACGGGGCGATGACGCGGATCCCGGGCATCAGCGCGTAGTAGGTGAGCTCGAACCGGACCTGGTCGTTCCCCTTCCCCGTGGCGCCGTGGGAGACGGCGTCGGCCTTTTCCTTCCGCGCGATCTCGATCTGCTTTTTCGCGATCAGGGGCCGGGCGATGGAAGTGCCGAGAAGATACGCCCCCTCGTAAACCGCGTTGGCCATCAGCGCCGGAAAAATGAAGTCGGAGACGAACTCGTCCTGGACGTTCTCCACGTAGACTTTGGACGCCCCGGTCTTTTTGGCCTTTGCGCGCACCGGGGCCAGTTCCTCGCCTTGACCCAGGTCGGCGACGAAGGCGACCACCTCGCAGCCGTACGTCTCGATGAGCCAGGCCAGGATCACCGACGTGTCCAGGCCTCCCGAGTAGGCAAGAACGACTTTTTTCACGTTTTTCAAAGCCTTTGCCCTCCGCATCTCTAGTGTTTGATCAACTTGTCGAGAACCGCCATCTGGACGTGCAGCCGGTTCTCCGCCTCGTCGAAAACGGCGGAGTTCGGCCCCTCGAGCACCTCATCCGTGATCTCCTCGCCCCGGTGGGCGGGGAGACAGTGCATCACGACCGCGTCGCCGGCGGCCATCCGCAAAAGGGCGCTGTCGACGCTGTATCCCTTGAACGCGGCGAGCCGGGCCCTTCCTTCCGTCTCCTGCCCCATGCTCGTCCACACGTCGGTGTAGAGGACGTCCGCGTCCCGCGCGGCCTCCGCCGGGTCGCGGACGATCCGGACATCCCCGCGGCCCACGGCCTCGGCCTCGTCGAGGATTCCCTTGGCCGGCTCGTACCCTTTCGGGCAGGCGATCCGCAGCGGGAAACCGAGCACGTGGGCCGCCTCCACCCAGGAGTTGGCCACGTTGTTGCCGTCCCCGACGAAGGCCACCCGCATCCGGCGAAGGTCCTTCCCGCGCTCCTTCGCCGTCATGAGGTCGGCCAGGATCTGGCACGGGTGGTGGTCGTCCGTCAGGCCGTTGATGACGGGCACCGTCGAAACCTCGGCCAGCTCCGCCGCGATGCCGTGGGCGAAGGTCCGGATCACCACGGCGTCGACGTACCGCGACAGGACGCGGGCGGTGTCGCGGATCGGTTCCCCCCGGCCGATCTGGGTGTCTTCCGGGGACATGAAGAGGGCGTGTCCCCCGAGGCGGTGCATGCCCACCTCGAATGAAACGCGCGTGCGGGTCGACGCCTTCTGGAAGATCATCCCAAGCGTCTTCCCCACCAGGGGCCTGGGAGCCCCCCTGCGGCCGCCCCGCCGCTTCCATGCCGCCCCGGAGGCCAGCAGGGAAAGGATCTCCCGGGCGGAGAGATCCAGGATCCTCAGCAGGTCCTTCCTCATCCCTTTCCCCCTTCCGCCGGCAGCGCCCCGGAAAGGATGGACAGGGCGCGGTCGATCTCGTCCTGCGTCACCGTGAGGGGCGGCAGGAAACGCAACACGTTCCCCGCCGCGTTGATGACGAGCCCCGCTTCGAGGCACTTCGCGACGAGCGGCTTCGCCTCCACCGCCATCTCCATGCCGGCCATGAGCCCCGCCCCGCGGACCTCGCGGACGTCGCCGCGCCGGGCCGCGATTTCCTTCAAGCCCTGAACGAGCCGTTCCCCCTTCCGGACGACCTCGCCGTAGAAGCCGGGCGCGGAGAGCTCCTCCAGCACCGCCAGGGAGGCGGCGCAGCAGACGGGATTCCCCCCGAACGTGCTTCCGTGGCTGCCGGGCCCGAAGGAGGCGGCCACCTCGTCCCGCGCCAGCATGGCGCCCAGGGGGAGGCCGTTGGCCAACCCCTTCGCGAGGGTGACGACGTCGGGCGCGATCCCGAACGCCTGGCAGGCGAGGAACGCGCCGGTGCGCCCCATCCCCGTCTGGATCTCGTCGGCGACGAGGAGGGTCCCCGTTCTCCGGCAGAGGGCCTCCGCCTCCTTGAGGTACCCTTGCGGATGCATCCGGACGCCGCTTTCCCCCTGGACCGGTTCGACCAGGAAGGCGCAGGCGCCCCCGCCGAGCGCCGCCTCCAGGGCGCCGAGATCCCCGAAGGGGACCGTAACGAACCCCGGAAGCATCGGCTCGAACCCCTGGTGGAACTTCGGCTGGCCGGTCGCGGAGAGGCCGCCGTACGTCCTTCCGTGGAACGACCCCTCCAGGACGACGATCCCGTGCCGTCCTTCTCCGTGCCGCTCGCGGGACCATTTCCGCACCAGCTTGATCGCGGCCTCGTTCGCCTCCGTCCCGCTGTTGCAGAAGAAGACCTTTCCGCCCCCGGCGGCCTTCGAGAGGCGCTCCCCCAGCAACGCCTGGGAAGGGACGTGGAACAGGTTGGAAACGTGCACGAGACGCCCCGCCTGCTCCGCGACGGCGCGCGTGACGGCCGGGTGGGCGTGCCCCAGGAGGACCACGGCGATCCCGCCGAGGAAGTCGAGGTACCGCTTCCCCCGGTCGTCGTACAGCC
>JAJZRM010000147.1 GCA_021802685.1 Deltaproteobacteria bacterium
AGCAGGATCGAGGTGCCAGTCATCATGATGGTTGGGAGCGGCCTAACGTAAATTCGACGGTACTGTCGGTGCAGTGTAACAAGGAGTTAGCCGCATAACACTGGATGACCTTCCTGCTGGTTTACGGATCGGCGCACGCGTACTTCTTCGTGAAGGCGAAAGCGGCGCTCGGTTTCGGCTGGGGGTCGGGTTTCCCGGTTCTCCTCGTCCTCTCCGTCTTCGTGTGCGCTCCGATCATCACGTATTCCCTGGGACGCCACGGCCATGCGAACGCCGCCCGGATCGCCGCGCACGCAGGTTATCTCTGGATGGGGATCCTCTTCTTCCTTACCTGGCTGAACCTCGCCGCGGATCTCGCCCGCCTCCTCCTTCGGATACCGGCGCACTTCGGGATCGCCGGAAACGCGGCCCCGGTCCTTTCCGGCCGGACGGCGTTCTTGTGCATCGCCGCTTTATCCATCGTCCTGGCGGCGTATTCGGCCGTCGAGGCGGCCCGCATCCGGGTTGTGCGGGTCCGGATCGCCACGGACCGGCTCCCGCCGTCGGTCCCCCGCCTGCGGATCGCCCAGATCTCCGACCTGCACCTGGGGCTCATCCACCGGAACTCCAAGGCGCGGGACGTCGCGGAGATCGTCGCCCGGGAACGGCCCGACCTTTTCGTGTCGACGGGGGACCTCGTGGACGGCCAGCTCGACAACGTCGACGGCCTGTCGGAGATCTTCCGGGAGATCCCCGCCCCGATGGGGAAATACGCCGTCACGGGGAACCACGAATATTACGCGGGAATCGTCCGGTCGATCGCCTTCACCCGGCGCGCCGGCTTCGCGCTCCTGCGGAACGAGGCCGTCCTCGTGGGAAACGCCGTCCGCCTCGCCGGGGTGGACGATCCCACGCAGGCCCGGTTCGGGCTTCCGGCGGGGCCGCCCGAGGCCGACGTGCTCGGAAACCGCGAAGGCGGCCGGTTCACGATCCTTCTCAAGCACCGCCCCGCCATCGAACCGGGGTCGGCCGGGAAGTTCGACCTCCAGTTGTCCGGGCACACGCACCACGGCCAGATCTTCCCCTTCCGCCTCTTCTCCCGGCTGTTCTATCCCCTCCTCGGGGGGGACCATCCCGTCCCGGGGGGCGGAACGCTCCACGTAAGCCGCGGGACGGGGACCTGGGGCCCGCCGATGCGTTTCCTCGCGCCCCCGGAAATCACGGTCATCGACCTGGAAAGAACGCCTTGAAACCGTTCCTGTACGTCACGGACCTGCACGGGCACGCCGCGAAGTACGAGCGGACCTTCACGCTCGCGAAGGAGTCCGCGGCCGCGCTGGTGATCAACGGCGGGGACATCTCCCCCTCCGGGCGGCGCCACGAAGACCAGGAGCGGTTTTACCGGACGTTCCTTGGCCCCCACTTCGCCCGGTACCAGGAGGAGGGAATCCGGTACCTGGCGCTGACGGGGAACGACGACTTGGGAGCGTTCGACGGTCTGCTCGACGAGATCTGCGCCGGGTATCCGCTCGTGACGCATCTCTCCCGGCGGATGGCGCAGGTCGGAGATCACCATTTCGTCGGGCTGGACCTGGTGACCGATTTCCCGTTCCGACTGAAGGACCGCGCCCGGCGGGACGCGGCGGGGTTCGCCTTCGGCCCCCAGTTCGGCGCAGGGGTCCTCTCCACCCGCACCGGTTTCCGGGAGATCCCCGACTGGCCGGCGTACGCCGGGACGCTCCCCACCATCGAAGAGGAGCTCGGCGCGCTTCCGAAGCCTCCGGACCCCGCACGGGCGGTGTACGTCCTTCACGGTCCGCCCTCGGGCCTGGGGCTCGACACGATCCGCGGCGGCGCGGGCGTCGGATCCGCGGCCACGCTGGCGTTCCTTGGGCGCGTCCAGCCGCTCCTTTCCCTCCATGGCCACATCCACGAATCGCCGGAAGAGTCCGGAACGTGGCGCGCGAAGGTGGGGCGGACCGTCAGCCTGCAGCCGGGGCAATCCGCCGCGGGGCTCACTGTCGTGATCGGACGGCTGGACGAAATGGCTTTCGAACGGAAGATCCTTCCCGTCGAATGAGGAGAACGATGAACGGCGGCGGCGACAAGGGGATCGCGGACCGGTTCGCACCTTCGGACCGCGCCGCGCAGGTCCAGCTCCCCATCATCCCGACCGTTGCCGGATGGATCGCGGAAACGCCGGGAACGATCTCCCTGGGCCAGGGAGTGGTCCATTACGGGCCGCCCCGCGCCGCCATCGAGGCGATTCCGGAATTCCTCGGCTCCTTCCCCCACCATCGGTACGTTCCCGACGAAGGGCTCCCGGAACTTCGGAAAGCGTTCGAGGAAAAGCTTCGGGCGGAAAACGGGATCGACGCGCCGCACGAGCGGCGGATCCACGTGACGGCCGGGGCGAACCAGGCGTTCTTCAACGCGGTCCTCGCCGTCTGCGATCCCGGCGACGAGGTGATCCTTCTCGTCCCGTACTACTTCAACCACGAGATGGCGATCCGCCTCGCCTCCGCCGTGCCGGTCGGCGTCCCCACGGACGGACGGCTCCAGCCGGACCTGGCCGCGATCGAGGCGGCGATCACGGAGCGGACGCGCGCCGTCGTGACCGTATCCCCCAACAACCCCACCGGGGCGGTCTACCCGGCGGAAACGCTTTCCGCGATCCACCGGCTGTGCGCCGGCCGGGGCATCTACCACATCAGCGACGAGGCGTACGAATATTTCACCTACGACGGGGCGCGCCACTTCTCACCCGGATCCCTCGGGGGAGAGCATGCGATCTCCCTGTACAGCTTCTCCAAGGCGTACGGGATGGCGAGCTGGCGCGTCGGGGTGCTCGTGGCGCCGGAGCATCTCCACGAATGCCTGATGAAGATCCAGGACACGGTGGTCGTGTGCGCGCCCGCGATCTCGCAGTTCGTCGCGCTCCGTTCCCTTCGGGAGGGCCGGGACTACTGCCTGTCCCGCCTGCCGGTCCTCTCGCGGGTGCGCGGGAATATTTTCGCGCGCCTCTCGGAACTTGCCGGCGTCGTGACCGTGCCGCCGGCCCTGGGGGCCTTCTACCTCTTCGCCGGAGTGAAGACGGACATGCCCGCGATCCGCCTTTCGGAGCGCCTGGTGCGGGAGCACAAGGTGGCCGTCCTTCCGGGGGAAACGTTCGGCGCCGCGGCGGGGTGCTGGCTGCGGATCGCGTACGGAAGCCTTCGCGAGGAGACGGCGGCCGAGGGGATCGACCGCCTGGTGAACGGCCTGAGAGCGATCCTCGGCCGCTGACGCCCGCCGCACCAAGAAGAAGGCCCCGGGGAGCTTTGCGTTCCCCGGGGCCGGAACGTCCTTCCGTTTACCGCCCTATGCGCCTACCAGGTCCTTGTTCCGTGACAGATTCCCGTCGTGGGGCTGCACGACCCCGTGGCGGGATTATACGTGACAACAAACGTGCTCCCCCCTCCGACGGTCGCCGAGGCCGGCCCTTCCATCGCCGGGGTGGACAGCGCGGTGAAATGGTTCACCGCGAGCGTGGTGGTGTTGTGGCAAACCAGGCACCCAAGAGCCTGGTGGGCGCCCTGGTTGTGGTCGCCCGAGGAATAGCTGTTGAATTGCGCCGTGCCGGAGGCGTGGCAACTTGTGCACTGGGTGTTCACATTGAGAGTGCCCGTTTGCCAGTTGGGAGTTGTCTGCCCTCCGTGGCAGCTCACGTCGGAACAGCTCAGGGCTGCGGAATTGTCGAACGACGACGCTCCCGTTTCCGCGTCGTACGTCGCCGTGAACGCCGCGTCCCCCGGGGTCGTCCGGGATTTTGCGCGGTTGTAATGGTTGAGCGTCGGGCTTCCGAGGCCGTTGTGGCAGGTATCGCAGGAGATGGGGCTCCCGGCGGAGTTCAGGGCGATGTGCGTCGCGTGCGCCCCGGCGATGTTCGGGTACGCCGCTCCGGCGGGGGCGCCGCCGTCCGGAGGGGCGGCATGGCAGGAGGTGCAGTTCAAGTCGGTCAGCGGCGATCCCGCGACATGGCACGTGCTGCAGACCGGCCCGTCTTTCGTCGAAGGCGCGGAGACGTCGTGGCACGCGCCGCACGCCCCCGTGAACGAGGAGGTGGTCACGTCGTAGTGGGTATTGTCATTGAACGGCACCGCGTGCGTCGCGCCGACCGATCCGTGGCACAGCGTGCTGTTGAAGCAACCGGGCGGCGTCCCCCCCGGGGCGGGAACGGCCGGGTGGTTCGCCGGGTTGTTCGGGGAACCCGGGAAGTGGCACAGGACGCACACGTCGGCGTTCCCCGTTTCGACGGTGTTCGTGTGGGTGTACGTGGAGCCCCCGGAGGCGCGCCACGGCGCGGCGGCGTGCGGAGCGTTCGCTCCGTGGCAGGGGTAACAGGAGACGCCGGAAGAGCCGCCGGCGAAATCAGCCCCTGCCCCGTGGCAGACCTGGCAGAAGGCGAACCCGGCGGACCCGGAAGGAGTCGTCTTGGCGGCGTTGCCGTGGGGCTGGGCCGCGGGGGGGGTCGTCACCCAGGCGTTTCCCAACGGGTGGGGCACCGTGGCCTCTCCGTGGCACAACGTGCTGTTGAAGCAACCGGGCGGCGTCCCCGCCGGGGCGGGAACGGCCGGATGGTTCGCCGGGTTGTTCGCGGAGCCCGGGAAGTGGCATTGCGCGCAGACCGGCGCGTTCGCCGTGTTCGTGTCGGAGTGCGTGTACGGGGAGCCGAGCCAGGGCGCCGCCGGATGCGGCGCGCTCACCCCGTGGCAGGGGAAGCACGACACCTGCGATCCGCCGCCCGAGAACGCGCTTCCATGGCAGATCTTGCAGGAGGCGAACCCGGAAGCCCCGGGCGCCCGTTTCGCCGCGTTGCCGTGCTCCTGGGACGCGGGAGCCGCGGCGGTCCAGCCGGCGACCGGACCGTGGTGGCAGCCCGCCGGGTTCTGGAAGCAGGAGACCTTGGAGACCCCGCCGGTAAGGTCCGCCCCATGGCACTCCGCGCAGGAGCCGCTTCCGCCGTCGGCGATATAGTTCTGCGTGGCGGTCGCCGCGTGCGTCCCGCCGGTGGGAACGACAACCCATCCCGGGACGGACTGGCCGGACGCGCCGATGTGGTTCGCGCTCGCGCCGCCGGAGGTATTGGCGGTCGAACACCCTGCGGCGAAGGCGGCAGCCCCCAGGAGCAGCATCCATGCGAAGGGCCTCAAGCACCGGTTCTTCCGGGATCCCGACATCATCCGTTCCTCCTTACTTGTGGCACTGCTTGCACTTCACGTCGTTCTTGTTGCCGTGGCACCGGAAGCAGGAACCCGGGTCGAGGCGGCCGTCGATCCGATGGGCGATCGTGTAGTCCCCCCGGTGCGGCGTCACGCGGTCCGGGCGGTCCCCCAACTTCGTGTTCGGCTTGATCTCCTCTTTCCCCGCGTGGCACGTCTGGCAGAACGCAGGCGCGTGGCAGGAGGAGCAAAGGTTCTGCCCCTGGCGGGAGTACGTGCCGTGGGAGTTGATGAAGACCCGGGAATGGCGGAGCGTTCCGTACGGTTTCAGCGCCCCGGTCGAAACGTTCTCGTGGCACTCCAGGCAGTTGACCCGCCCCGTGGGAAGGTCCTCCGGGTGCTTCGGCGGCACCGAGGGAGTCTTCGAAACGGCGGAACAGCTGAACAGGAGGGCGAGCAGGGCCGCCCCCAGGGTGTTCGCGACGAGCGAGCGGCGCATCATTTCTTCCCTCCCGTGCTGGTGCCGAGGTCGAGGCTTATGCGGACCAATCCCGCGTAATCTTTCTCGAAGTTGGGGCTCTGCGTGTACGTGAGGTTGCCGGAGACCGAAAGCATGGCGAGAAGCTGGTACCCCGCCGTCGCGACCACCTGGTACGCGTTCTTCTTGCCGGCGATCTCCTGCTTGTACTTCTGCGCGATGCCGTCCAGGGTCAACCGCAGCTTGTCCGGCGAATACATGGCGAAGGCGCGGTACTCGTTGTACTCGTTCTCGTCCCGGTCCGCGGAAACGAAGGCGGCGGAGATTCCCGCCACATCCTTCTTCTTGTTGTACGCGTAGCGCAGGCCGATCTCCCCGCGGTTGGCGTCCCCGGGATCCTCCCTGTCGTGGCGGATGTTCTTGCCCACCACCTCCACCGTCCAGCCGGGGGTGAACTCCCAATCCACGATGCCGAAGATCGACCGGACCTTGTCGGTGTTGTCCACCGAAGGGAACACGAACGCCGGGTTCAGCGCCGACCGGAAGAGCCCCTCGTACGTGTACGACTCGTACCCGGCGGAAAGGTCGAGGGTCGCGCCGGGAACGATCCGGACCGCGTACCGTTGCGACGCCATCTCCCGGACCGTGCGGTTGTACGACGCCTGCCCGTTGAGCTCCACGCCGTTCGCGACCTTCACCCACAGGTCGCCGCCGTACAATTCGCGGTCCAGCCCCTCGGGCGACCCGTTCTCCTTGAGATACGAAGCGCCCAGCTCCGCGAACCCGGACTTGACGAAGAAGAGGCGGCCTCCGTAGATGGAATCCCCCTTCTCGGCGCCGTCCCGGATGGTGTACTCCACGGGAATGCCGCCGTACAGGGAAACTCCCAACCCGACAGGCGTCGTCGTCTTGACGAACACGCCGTCGATGGTATCCATCGCCGCCCCTTCCGTGAGGAAAAATCGCCCCAGCTTCGCCTGGGCGTTCCCCTGCGGGTGAAGATATTCGAGGTAGAGGCTGCCGATTTCGCCGGACGTCTTTCCGGTCCCGCTCTCCTCCCCGAGGTCGGCCCGCCCCCAGCCGTAGAAGTGGAAGGCGACGGGTTTCCCTCCGAGGTTCGCCGCGTCCGCCGACAGGTATTCGTACAGCGGGGCGTACCGGTCGGATTGGCCCCCGGCCAGCTCCCGCTCGTAGAACAATCCGTAGGTCCTGGAGGAAAGGGTGATGTCCGCCGCGGCAGCGTTGGCGGCGATCAGGGTGGGAAAGAACAGGGTGACGGCGACTGCGAAACAAGCTGGGGAGAAGCCTTTACGGAAGATTCCCCCGGTCGTCCGGTGTCCCATTCGGGCCCCCATAAAACCGTTTTTGGAATGCAGTTATTCTCGCAACACGTCCTTTATCCGTCAACAATTATCAATTGGCAATCGAAAATATGGCGGTGTGCCA
>JAJZRM010000148.1 GCA_021802685.1 Deltaproteobacteria bacterium
ACGTGCCGTCCCGCCTCCCCGACCTGCTCGAAAAATTATTGAGACTCGGCTATATCGTTCCCGCCGACCTGAAGGAAATCCGGGAAACGGCCGCCACCCGGGGGATTCCGCTTCTCGAAGCCGCGCTGTTGGGGAACCGCCTCCATCGCGACGCGAGGGGTTGGATCCTCGCCGAAACGATGGGGATCCCCTTCCTCGACATCGAGCCCGAAACCGTGCCGCTGACGCTTGCGGAGGAGCTCCCGGAAGCGATGGCCCGGGAGAACCTGATCGCGCCGATCTCCCGCGAAGGGGACCGGCTGACGGTCGCCGCCGCGGACCCGTTCTGCCATTCGGCGTTCTCATCCATCGAGGAGATGACCGGGTTGTCCCTGCGGATGGTGATCTGTTCCCGGCGGGCGATCGGGGCGATCATCGCGCGGCTCTATCCGGACCCGGAGAGCCTTCCCCCCGCGGACGTCGCGGGCGCGGGGATCACCCGGGAGGAGGCGGAGGAATGGCTGTCCCTCGGCGGAGTGCGCCGGGTGGTCGAGCACGTGCTGCTTCACTGCGCGAGCCGGGGGATTTCGGGAATGAGGATGTATCCCGTCGGAAAGGACCTGGTCATCGAGGGCCGCGGGGGACGGGACGGGAAGCCGGTTCTCCTGCTTTCGTGCCCGCTCCGGCGCCGGGGAATCCTCAACGACGCTTTCCTGGAGCTGGCGTCCGCCTCGGAACACCCGTCCGGCCTGTACGAGAAGGTCTTTCACATCGAATCCCCCTCCGGCGTCACCTCTTGCCGGGCGAGCTTCCTTCGCGGCCTCTCCGGTCCCGAGGTGATCGTGAAGATCCTGCCGGACCTGCGGACGGGGATCTCCCTCGATTCCATCGGCCTGAACGCCGCGCAGTACGACATCACGCAGAGAGTGCTGGGCAAGGGGAAAGGCATGTTCCTCGTTTCCTCCCCGGGGCCCGAGGGCGTCGCCACCACGCTCTACGCGATGTTGCGGCAGGTTTACCGGCAGGGATGCCGCGTGGTCGCCGTGGAAGAGCGGCACCGGTTCCGAAACGAAGGGTATATCCAGATGGAGCGGAGCCAGATGGAGGGCGGATTCTCCCGGAGCTGGCCCCGGTTGGCGGAGTCGCTGGAACCCGACATCCTTTTGATAGAGTATGTTCCCGAGCCGGACGACCTCGCGGCGCTGCTCCATCTCGCGGAGGTGGGAGTGGTCGTTCTGTGCGGCATCCGGCGGCTCAACTTCGACCGTACCCTCCGCACGCTGCTGACCCTCGACGTCGACCCGTTCACCCTGGCCCACGTGATGCGCCTGGCGATGCACCAGCGCCTGGTGAAGCTGCTGTGCGTGGAATGCCGGCGTTCGGTTCCGGCCAAGCCGTCCCTTCGGATGATCGGGGAACGGTACCGGGGGGAGATGGAACGGGTCGTGAGGGACTCGTCCTTCTACCTGCCGGCGGGGTGTCCGAAGTGCGGGGGCACCGGGTACTCCGGCAAGATGGCGCTCATCGAGCTCGTCCCGTTCACGCCGGGGGTGGAAAACATCATGGCGTCGGACATGGATCTCGAGGAGAAGCTTTCGGGCCTTCTGGCGGAAGATTTTTACCCCGCCGTCCAATCCGTGCACGACCTGCTGCACCGCGGAATGATAACATACGACGACGTTTTGCCGTTCTTGCGTTAACCTCCGGAGGTCAAGGGGAAACGCCGTGAAAGAGCCGACACTGACCAGGATGTTCCTGAACCGTTTCAACGAGGGCGGCGACGCGGTCAGGTATCTCGTGCCGGAGGCGGGCGGGTACGCCCCGATGACGTACCGGCAGGCGGAAGATGCGGCCCGGGAGATCTGCCTCGGGCTGATGGCGCTGGGCTTGTCGCGGGGGGACCGCGTGGCGATCCTGGCGGGGACCCGGCTGGAATGGTGCCTCGCCGACATCGGGGGGATCCTGGGCGGTTTCGTCACCGTTCCGGTCTACCCTTCGAACCTCCCCGACCAGGTGGAGTACATCCTGGCCCATTGCCGCGCCCGGGCCGTCTTCGTCGAGGATGAACCCCAGTACAACAAGGTGGCGGGTTGCGGCGGGCGCCTGCCGAACCTCTCCTCCATCGTGATGATGACCGGGGACGCCGCCGGGAAGGATGGCGCCACGACGCTCGATGCCCTGCGAAGGAAGGGGCGGGAGTTCGGCATGGCGAACCCCGGCGCGATCGAGGCGCGGGCGGAAGAGATCCGGCCGGAGGACGACCTGACGATCATCTACACCTCCGGGACCACCGGACCCCCGAAGGGGGTCGTGACGCGCCACAGCAACTACGCGTTCATCGTCACCTCCTGCCTGGAGGCGGTCCGCATCCCGCGGGGATCGATGTTCCTGCAGTTCCTCCCGCTGGCGCACTCCCTCGGGCGCCTGGAGCATTTCCTCACCTTCGACGCGATGGCGGTGTCCGCTTTCGCCAGGGGCCTGCAGACGGTGGCCGAAGACCTGGCGACGGTTCGTCCGGAGATCATGGTCAGCGTCCCGCGGTTGTACGAGAAATTCTACGCCCGCGTTCTCGCGAAAGTGGAAGAGGACGGGGGGTTGAAGAAGGTCATCTTCCGGTGGGCGATCGGCGTGGGGCGCGAGGCGTCCCGCCGGCTGCAGCGGGGAGAGCCTGTCCGGGGGCTCCTCGCCTGGAAGAATTCGCTGGCGGACCGGCTGGTCTTCCGGAAAGTCCGTGACCGGATGGGCGGCCGGCTGCGATTCTTCATCTCCGGCGGCGCCCCCCTCTCCCGGGAGATCGCCGAGTTCCTCCATGCGCTCGGTGCGCTCATACTGGAGGGATACGGGCTCACGGAAACCTCCACGGTCACGTCGGTGAACCGGCTCGAACGGTACAAGTTCGGGACCGTGGGCAAAGCGCTGCCGGGGACCGAGATCCGCATCGCCGCGGACGGGGAGATCCTCGTCCGGGGGCGTCACGTGTTCCGGGAGTACTTCAACGACCCCCCCGCCACGCGGGAGGCGATCGATGCGGAAGGATGGCTCCACACGGGAGACATCGGGCTCCTCGACGAGGAGGGGTTCCTCCGGATCACCGACCGGAAAAAAGACATCATCGTCACCTCCGGCGGGAAGAACATCGCGCCGCAGAACGTGGAGAACCTCTTGAAGAACGACGCCTTCATCAGCCAGGCGTTCGTGTACGGCGACCGGAAGAAGTACCTCACGGCCCTCCTCACGCTCGCCCCCGACGAGATATCGGCGTGGGCCGCCCGAAACGGGATCCGGGAGCGGGATACCCAGGCGTTATCCATGCGCCCCGAGGTGGAGAAACTGATCCGCGGCCGGGTGGAGGAGATCAACCGGGGGTTGGCCTCGTTCGAGCAGGTGAAGCGGTTTGTCCTGTTGGGAACGGATTTCTCCCAGGAAACCGGGGAGCTGACGCCCACCCTCAAGATCCGCAGGAAAGTGGTGGTCGGGAAGTACGGGAGCCTGCTGGACGCCCTGTACGAGAAGGATTGACCGAAGGCCTTGCCGATCTCGATCTATGAAATCAACGTCATGCCGGAGGCGGAGCGGGCCGCTTTTATGTCGGTCCTCATTCCGCCCCGCCTCCTGGAAATGTTCTCCATCCATCCCCGGACGTTCCGGAATCCCGCCGGCAGGGAGTGCGTCAAGTTCATCTGCCCGGAGAAGATGCCGTTTTTCCAGATCGATGTGCGGCGCGACCCGGGAGACCGGGATGCCGCGTATTTCCTCGACGTGTCGAACTCCCCGTTCGGACAGATGGAGATCTCCTTCATCATCGTGAACGATCCCGAAGGGGAGCGGTTCACGATCGACCGGGACGAGAAGGGACTCGAAACCTATTTCGGAACCGCCCGGCGGAACATCCCGGAGGAGATCCGGGCGATGGAGGCGGGGCTCGCTCCGGGGCAGGTGCGGAGAGGCCTGCGGATCCTGCGGGACATGGTGGCGGCGTGGGACGCTTTCTTCGATCGGGTGGGACACAGGTTCTTTTTCCTCGAGCCGTTGTCGTACAACAGCGCGATCCTGTACGAGCGCACCGGGTTCCAGTACATCAAGGGGAAGGAAAAGATGCGGTGGATCGATCACGAGTTCCGGCCCGGCGGAGAGCTGTACGAGCGGCTCGACGGAAGCACGCCGTTCCGAAAGGCCGAACTCGCCCGCACCGTCCGGGGGCGGTCGTGGGCCATCCACGACGGGATCCTGGGCGAACCGTGGGAGAGCCCGAAGATGTACAAGACCATCGGCGTGAACGCGGAGGTCTGCACGTTCACGGGGGACGGGTATTGAGGGGCGCTCTCATCCCGCGGGCGGTCCTCGCGATTTGCCTGCTGCTTCCGGCGCAGCCCGGGGCGGCGCAGGAAGCGGAGGAGCGTCCGAGGATCTTCCTGGAGAAAAAAGTCTATTCCGATACCGTTGGAGGGAAGCGGAGCTTTTACGAGACGCATGCCGTGGAAAAGGGGGACTCCCTCTGGAAGATCCTCGAGGCCAGGAGACCCCTCACGCCGGAGCGGTACTCGGAGAGATTAAAGGAGTTCCGCAGGGCCAACCCGGAAATCGCCGATCCATCGCGCCTCTTCCCCGGGCAGGAGATCCTCGTCCCCTCGGGAGAACGGGAGGAGGAGCCGGACGACGGCAGGACCATCGCCCACACCGTCAAGAAAGGCGACTCCCTTTCCCGGATCCTCGCATCCCGCGGGGTCCCGCGGAACCGGTGGAAGGATTATCTCGATGCCGTCCGTGAAATCAACCCTGCGGTCCGGGACGTAAACCTCATCTACGCGGGAAAGACGCTGCGCCTTCCGACGGAGGCCTTTTTCGCCGAAACTCCGGCTTCGTTGGCCGCGGCGGACCGGCATGGAACCCCGCCGGAAGAGTCCCCTTCCGCCGCGGTTTCCGATGCGGCGTCCGCGCCTCCGCCCGCCGGGACGCCGCCGGACACCGCGCTTTTGGTCCGGGATGCCCCTCCCGTGACGGGTCCGGATGCGCCGGCGGCGAAGCCCCAGGCGGAACTTCTCGCGCCGAAAACCCCCGCCCCGGAAACCTCCTTCCTGGAAACCGGGAAACGGGAATCGAAAATGAAAACCGCCGCGGCGCCGGCCGTTTCCCCGTACAGGGGACTCCTGTCCGACCTTTTCAACGCCCTCGGGGAGAAATGGATCGAGAAGGGGACCTTGTTCCTTCCCCTTCCTTCCGGCGAGGACCTGGTGTTGCTCCTGTCGGAATATCCCCTGGTGAGGTTCCAGGGGGGGCGGGAGGCGCTCATCGATTTCCGCGGCGGGTTGCCGCCTGCAATGCGGGATGCCGTGACCGGCACATGGAAACAGATCCGGGTCGTTTCGCTCGACGGCGCCCGAAGGGCGGGCGATATGATCGAACGGATCCTGCGCGTTTCCGGGTACCACTCGGTGAAGGAGGGTTCGTCCCGCCCGTTGGTGATCGGGGAGACGGTATCCGTCGTTCTTCCGGCGAATTGGATCATCCAGCGGACGGAGGAAAGCCTTCTCTCCGACGACCTTGTGCTGGTGAAGGAGACCCCGGAGAAACCGTCGGAGGAATTGATCGCCGTCCTCCGGTACGCCCAGCGGGTGGGGGTTCGCGTGCTCCCCTACGCCGACGACCCGAATGCGATGGAAGGGTTCCTCGTCGGCGTGGAGGAAGAGGATAATGCCCGGGGGGTCCCGGTAGCGCTCTCCGTCCCGGAAGAGGGGGGGCTCCCGGCGGTGGATTTCGCCCTCGACTTCCTCGGCATCTCCCGGAAGGAAGGGGAACGGCTCCGGATCGGCGGGAAAGGAGGATCGTTTCACCTGGTGGTGCAACCCGAGCGGGTCTTCGAGGTGGGGGGCAGGAAGCATGTGGCCGACACGGGGAAGATGTCCGACGCCATCCGGTCCATCCTCAAGGATTCGGGCTACTCCGCGTTCCCCGTGGGAAAGAACGACTCGGGCCGGGAGATCTTCGAACGGCTCGTGAAAACGGCTGGCGGGGCGGTGGGGAACCGCCGGGAGCACCTCCTTGCGGGCGGAGGAAACGCCGGATACGCCGTTCTGCTCACCGGATCGTCCCTCACCCTGCCCCGGCCGGGAGGCGGCGAGGCCCGGAAAGCGTTCCTGGTCCGCGGGAAGGCGCATTCCGCCACCCGGGCTCTCCTCAGGGATCTCGGGGTGGAAATTGTGGAATGGTAGTCGTAGAATGAATCGTTGATCGCCGGCAGGACTCCGGGGGACAGGATATGGCAACCATGACGAACCGAAACCCGGCGCGCCGCATGCCCGAGAAATCCTCCCTGATGGGGGTCATGGAATTCTCTCCCCGCCTGGGAGTCGTCGTGGTATTCCTCTCTCTCACCGTGGCGGTTGTGGGATGGCGCATATTCCAGGATGCCGGGGCGCCCCGGGTGAACGCGTTGGCGGACGCGGCGATCGATGTTTATGCGGCGTCCCCCGGGAGAGACGCCGGACCGGCGGCGATGGACCTCGCGGACGCGGAAAGGAAGATCCGCGAACTGTCCGGTGTGTCGTTGGAACTCCCCCGCGACGCATTCGGGTTCGCCGTCACCGGGGTGGAGCGCGAAACCGTCCGGAACCGGGCCGCGGCGGCATTGCGGTTCCGGTACGACGGGGATCCTTACCTGTTGATCGTGTTCCGGCAGGACCGGTTCCTGGGGGGGAAGGCCAGGGCCGCGTTTCCCGAGGAGTCCCTTCTCTCGGGGGAGCGCGACGACAAGTCGTTCGTGCTGTGGGAGCGGGAAGAGGCAACCTTCATTATGGTGTCGGACGTCGATGTGACCCGGGCCTTCAACCTGGTCCGCCTTTTTTTCACGTGACCGGGGCCACTATACCGAGGTCGTTCTTCTAAGGAGGCAGCGCCATGATCGACGACACGCGGATGCAGCGGAATCCCGTGTTCGTGGACGAAGGGGACTCGATGAAGAGGGCGATGGATCTGTTGAAGGAGCACGAAATCCGCCACCTGCCCGTCTTGAAGGACGGAGAGAAGCTCGTCGGCATCGTCTCCGAGCGGGACATCAAGCAGGCATCCCCCTCGTCCGCGACGGCGCTGGAGATCCGCGAGATCTTCTACCTGCTCGACAAA
>JAJZRM010000149.1 GCA_021802685.1 Deltaproteobacteria bacterium
TCCGATCTGTTCCTCCGGTCCCATTTCCTGTCGTTCCACCCGTCGCGGTACGGGCAGGCGTTCCTCTTTTTTCTCCTCTTCGCGGGGGTCCTCGCGCTGAACCGGTACCGCACGCGGTTCTTCTGCCGGTACGTTTGCCCGCTGGGAGGGTTGCTGGCCCTGCTCTCCCGCCTGGGGCTGCTGCGCCTGTCGATGAACGGGAAGTGCACGCGCTGCATGAAATGCCGCGACGCCTGCGCGGGAGGGGCGAACCCGCACCTCCAGGGCAACTGGTCGCCGACGGAGTGCGTGACGTGCTTCAACTGTTCGGCGGTCTGCCCCGAAGACGCGCTGTCGTGGAAGTTCGCGACGGCCCGCGGCACGGCCGACCGGGTGGACGCGCGGCGCCGGTCGGTGCTGGCGGCGATGTCCCTCGGAGCGGCATCCGCCTGGGTGCTCAAGACCACTCCGGCGTCGGCGGCCCCCGGGCCGTCCCTCGTCCGGCCCCCCGGCTCCCGGAGGGAAGACGATTTCCTTTCCCGGTGCGTCCGGTGCGGAGAGTGCATGAAGGTGTGCGTCACCGGGGGGCTGCAGCCCACGCTGTTCGAGGCCGGCGTCGAAGGGTTGTGGACGCCCCTGCTCGTTTCGCGGATCGGGTATTGCGAGTACAACTGCACCTTGTGCGGCCAGGTGTGCCCCACTTCGGCCATCCGGAAGCTTTCGGGAGACGAGAAACGGAAAACCGTCATCGGGCTGGCGTTCGTCGACCCGTCCCGTTGCATCCCCTTCGCCCAGGGCACCCCGTGCATCGTCTGCGAGGAGCATTGCCCCACGCCGAAAAAAGCGATCGTCTTCCGTTCGCAGCCGGGGAAGGGCGGCGTTCCCGTACAGGTCCCGGTCGTCGATACGGAGTTGTGCATCGGGTGCGGCATCTGCGAGTACAAATGCCCCGTGACCGACCTGGCGGGGATCCGGGTAACTTCCGTGGGAGAAAGCCGCAACCCCGGCAACCAGATGAAGTTACCCTCCTCCTCCCGCGGATGAGCCTTTCTCTATTGACAGCGGTGCCGTCCGCGGCTACAGTCTTTATCCCAATACCGACTGAAAAAATCCGGCTGAATCTTTTCCACCGCCGTTCCGTCTTATGATCAGGGGTGAAAATGGCGAATTTTTACGATAAAAAGGGCGACGCGGACGCCAGTTGGGAAGACGTGGGAGGGTTCAACGCCCACCTGCTGACCGAGCTGCGCAACGCGATGTTGTCTGTGGAAACCGAAGGAAATCCGGCGGGTCCGGTGCAGGCCGTGGTCGCCGAATGGATCAAGCGCCTGCCGACGTTCGATTTTCCCGACGACGAAATCGGCTGAAAGAACGCTCCACAGGGAGGCCTTACCCGGGGAGGCCAAGCAACTCCAGGTAAACCTTGCGGATTCGTCCCGTTTCCTTCCGGTATCGCCCCAAATGCTGCGGCTCCAGCACGTTCGGGTCGAACTGGTCGATCGAGGAGTCGTGCGACAGGCGCAGCCGCACGTCCAACGACCTTAAGAACCGGTACCCCCTTTCCATCACATTGTACTGGTCCAGGGTGACGATCCCCGCCCGTTGCAGTTCGTAGAGCGCTTTCAGGGTGCTGCGCGCCCTCACGGCGGGCAGCGCTCCCCCGTGGACCAGCTGCAGGTACTGGACGGCGAATTCCACGTCCACCACGCCGCCGCGGCCCACCTTCAGGTTCAAGCGGTCCTCGCTCTCGCGGCCCAGTTCCACCTCCATCCGCATCCGGAGACGGTGGATCTCCTCCGCCGCGTTCGGCGGCAGGGGCCGGCCGTAGATGAACCCCTTCGCTATCTCCTCCACTTTCTTCCCGAATTCCCGGTCCCCCGCGACGAAGCGGCACTTGAGCAACGCCTGCCGCTCCCAAAGCTGCGCGGCCCCTTCGTGATACCGTTCGAAGGCTTCCAGCGAGGACACCAGCGGCCCCGCGTTCCCCGAGGGGCGCAGCCTCGTGTCGAGCCGGTAAACGAGCCCCTCGCGCGTGACCGTGGTGAGGATGGAGATCAGCCGCTGGGCGACCTTGGCGAAATATTCATGGTTGGTGATCTTCCGGAACTCTCCCCCGCCCGGCGCCGAGGGGTCCGCGGCGCTCTCCCCCGCGCCGGCATACAGGAAGATGATGTCGAGATCGCTGTGGTAGGAGAGCTCTTCCGCCCCCAACTTCCCCATCCCCAGCAAAAAGAACGCGGCCTCCCGCCCCGAGTCGGCCGCGATCGGCACGCCGAAACGGCGGCGCACTTCCCGGCGCGCGATGATCAGGGCGTGCGTCAGGAGGGCCTCCGCCAGCGCGGACAGCTGGACCATCCCCTCCTCGAGGGAGAGGACCCCTCCCATGTCGTGGATTCCGATCCGCAGCGTCTCCAGGTGCTTGAAGCGCCGGAGGGCGTCGAGCTCCTGCTCGTAACCTTCGCACGCCTCCAGTTCCGCCGCGAGCTCCCGCCGGAAATCGGACTTCGTCTTGAACAGGACGGACAGGTCGGTCCGGAGGAAGGTGTCGAGAAGCTCCGGGTGCCGCAACAGGAAACCGGAAAGGTACCGGCTGCTGCCGAAGAGGCGCACCAGGGCCTCGATGACCTTCGGTTTTTCGAACAACAGGGCGTAGAACATGGTGCGGGAGCCGACGGCCGACAGGAACCGTTCCATGTGGGCCAGCGCCATGTCGGAATCCGGGCTTTTGGCGGCGCGGTAGAGGATCTCCGGAGCGATCTGGTTCAAGTATTGCCGCGCCCGCTGGGAAATCCGCACGTGGGGGGGGCCGTCCCGAAGGACGTCCAGGTTCCGCCGGGCCTCCTCGGCGTCCCGGAATCCCATGCGGGACAACCGCTCCGCCACGTCCTTGGGCGCCGGGCCCGGCAGGAACAGCGCCTGCACGTCCGCGGGGATCCCGGAAGGAGCCGCCCCGCGCGCTCTTCCGAACAGGCGCGCGTAGATCCCCTGGACGGCGTGGTTGTGCCGGTCCAGCGCCGCCCGCAGCGCCTGCGGGTCGTCGAGATCCATCGCCCGCGCCAGCCGCCGCAAATCGTCCTCCCCCTGCGGGAGCACGTGCGTCTGCCGTTCGCGGTGGGCCTGGATCCGGTGCTCCAGCCGCCGCAGGAACCCGTACGCTTCGGCGAGGCCCGCCTGCTCCGGTTCGCTGATGATCCGGAGCCGGGAGAGGGCCGACAGCGCTTCCACCGTGCCGCGCAACCGGAGGGACGGTTCCTTCCCCCCGTAGATCAGCTGGTGCGCCTGGACGAAAAATTCGATCTCCCGGATCCCTCCCGAGCCCAGCTTCAGGTCCCGCTCGTCCTTCCGGCCGCGCGCCGCCGCCAGGTTGATCCGGTCCTTCATCCCCTTGATCTCCTCGATGGAGGTGAAGTCCAGGTACTTGCGATAGACGAACGGGACGAGCGACCGGAGGAACTGATCCCCCAGCGACCGGTCCCCCGCCACGGGGCGCGCCTTGATGAGCGCCGCGCGTTCCCAGGTCTGTCCCCAGGATTCGTAGTAGATCTCCGCGGAGCGCAACGAGTTGACCAGCTCCCCGCGCGTCCCCTCCGGGCGCAGCCGCAGGTCCACCCGGAAGACGAATCCGTCCTCCGTGGCTTCCGAAATGATCCGCGTGACCGCCTCGCCCAACCGGACGAAGTACTCGTGGAGGGATATCGGGCGGGAACCTCCCCCGACCTCTCCCTGGTCGGTCTCGTAGAGGTAGACCAGGTCCACGTCGGAACTGAAATTGAGTTCCAGACCCCCCAGTTTCCCCATCCCCAGCACGACGAACCGGCACAGGCGGCGCGTCCCGTCCGGAAAGACCGCCACCGGCTCCCCGGTTTTCGCGGAAAGCGCCTTCCTCGCGTACCGGACCGCCCCTTCGAGGGCCGCCGCCGCGAGCGACGACAGGTCCTCCGTCACCACCGCCAGGGGGGAGAGGCCCGCCAGGTCCCGCGCCGCGATCCGTGTCATCTCCCGGTGCTTTATCCGGCGCAGCGCGCCTTTCATCTCCTCTTCCGTGGCGCACCGGTCCGCCGCGTCGATCGCTTCCTTCTCGATCGCTCCCGCGTCGGGCCGCAGCAGCACGTCGTTCCGCAGAAAAAGGGCATCGAAGATCTCCGGGCGGCGGGCCACCTGCTCGGGGAGAAACTCCGATCCTCCAAGCAACGCGCCCAACAACGGCAGGAGCTCCTCCTTCCGGAGGGAACTTTTGAGGAAATCGGCGGGGAGGGAGTCGGCCCACCGGGAGAGGTTGAGGAAGAACAGGTCCGGATCGGCCGCCGCGGCCGCGGACCGGAAAACCGCTTCCCGGCCGGCGTGATCCAGCGCAAGGCGCCGGAGAAGCTCCGTCAGCAGGGACAGGACCCGGGCGGTGTCGCGCGTCCCGATCCCCCGCAGGCGGTCCAGGACGGCGGGATCGTTCGCGGCGCGGCGCATCCGGTTCAACGGAACAACTTCCGGATGGCGCCCGGATACGGCGGCTTGAGGACCCCTTTCTCGGTCACGATGGCGGAAACATACCGGGCCGGCGTCACGTCGAACGCGGGATTGTACACCTGGACCCCGTGGGGCGCCACGCGTTTCCCCATCAGGTGCGTCACCTCGGACGGGTCGCGTTGTTCGATGGGGATCTCCGCCCCGGTCCGGAGCTTCGGATCGATCGTCGAGAGGGGGGCGGCCACGAAGAACGGCACCTTGTGCACTTTGCAGAGAACGGCGACGCCGTACGTCCCGACCTTGTTCGCGACGTCCCCGTTTCCAGCGATCCGGTCCGCTCCGACGACGACGGCGTCGATCTTCTTCGCGGCGAAGAGCGTTCCCGCCATGCCGTCCGTGATCAGGGTGCACGGGATCCCGTCCTTCATCAATTCCCATGCCGTCAACCGGGCCCCCTGCAGGAACGGGCGCGTCTCGTCCACAAACACGTGGATCCGCTTCCCCGCGGCGGCCGCGGCGCGGACCACGCCCAGGGCCGTGCCGTACCCGGCCGTGGCCAACGCTCCCGCGTTGCAATGCGTGAGCACGCAGGAGTCGGCCGGGAGCAGCTTCGCGCCGTGCGCCCCCATCGAGCGGTTCGCGGCCACGTCCTCTTCGAAGATGGCGACCGCCTCCCGCTCGAGGCGGGAATGGGCCGCCGCCGCGTCGTCGGGAAGGCCCGCCGCCGCCTTCCGCATCCGCTCGATGGCCCAGAAAAGGTTCACCGCCGTCGGGCGCGTGCCGGCCAGCAGGACCGCCGCCTCGTCGAAGGACCGGCGCCAGGGGCGCCCCTTCTTCCGGGCGGCCTGAACGGCCAGGACCAGCCCGAACGCCGCGGCCACCCCGATCGCCGGCGCCCCGCGGACCACCATGGTCCGGATGGCGTCCGCCACGCCGACCGGTTCGGTGAACCGCTGCATCGACTCCAACGCGGGGAGGACCCGCTGGTCGAGCAGCAGGAGCGCGTCCCCCTCCCAGGCCATCGTGCGGAACCGGCCGGTCATGCTTCCTCCCGCCGCGCGTGGAAACGCTCGACCTGCCGGAGGACCCGTTGCCGGATCTCCCGCGGCGGCGACGGTTTCACGGCCGCCCGTCCCCCCCGCATCGCCGGGTGGATCAGATGCTCCATGGCGGCGCCGCAGCAGCTCTTCCCCATTTCCTTCGCGGGGAGGATCGCCCGGCCTCCGCACCCCTCGCAGGCATACACCTGCTTCCGCCCGGACCACTTTCCCCGCTTGGCGAACGGGGAACCTTCCACCTCCACGATGTCGAGAGCGAAGTCGATCGTGGGCGCGTTGCTCAAGAAGGTGCCCACTCCGAAACCGTCCACGACGTCGCACAAGGCGCGCACTTCCTCTTCGCCGAGCCCGCCGGAGGCGATCAGCCGGACGTGGCCGAAACCCCGCAGGTCCAGTTCCCACCGGACCTCCTGCAGGATTCTCCGGAAATCCCCCCGACGCGAGCCCGGCGTGTCGAGCCGCACGGCGGAGAGCCGGCCCCGCAACGCCTCGGCGACCCGCAACGCCTCGAACTTCTCGTCCTGCAGGGTGTCGATCAGGCAAACCCGCGGAACGGCGGGGTCGACCGTCGCGTCGAACGCCCGGATCGCCGCCACCGTGTCCCCGAACACCAGCACGAGGGCGTGCGGCATCGTGCCCTGGGGGGTTTCCCCGAGGTAGGAGGCGCTTCGGACGACCGAGACGCCGTCGGCTCCGCCGATGAACGCGTTCCGGTCGATCATCGTGGACAGCGCCGGGTGCATCCGGCGCGCCCCGAAGCTGAGCAACTGTTTCCCCCCCGAGGCCCGTTTCACCCGCGCCGCCGCGGTGGCGATCCCCGACGCCTGGCAGAGCATCCCGAGCAATGCCGTCTCCAACTCGCAGAATGCGCCGTACGGCCCCTCGATGGTGAAGACCGGTTCGTGGGGGAAAAACAGCGCCCCCTCCTCCATCGAGTCGACGTCGACCTCGCACCCGGAGAGAAGGGACAGGATCTCGTCCCTCCCCGAGTGGATCGCGTATTCATACCCGCCCGGGAAATTCTTGACGAACCCCTCCGCGGCCACGCGCACCCGGTCCTTGCCGGCGGCGCGCAGCACCTCCATCGTCCGGCGGAAGTAGATGTCCGTCGTGTCGCCGCGGCGGATCTCTTCGGGCGTCGGAATGAGTTCCATGGCCGGTCCCTTCTCGGGCGGACGGTTCAACGCCGGGAGGCCTTCCCCGGGCGCCGGACCACCCGGACGCCCAGCACCTGCCCCATCTGTTCGAGGGCGAAGTCGTGCGTTTTCCGCGACAACCCCGCGACGAACGCCTCGTCCACCGTCACGTCGTACCCGCGCATCGCGGCGTCGGCGGCGGTGTACAGGACGCAGATGTTCGTTACGCACCCGGAGAGGGTCAGTTCCCGCACCCCGTTCCTGCGAAGGACGGCGTCGAGGGACGACTTGTGGAACCCGGAATACGTCCGTTTCTCCACCATCGCGTCCCCGGGCGCCGGGGACAGCGCGGACACCACGGCCGAGCCCGGCGTCCCCTCCACGGCGTGGGGCGGCCATCCCATCCGCGAGAACTCGGGATCGTTCTTCCGGTGGGCGTCGCAGACGTAC
>JAJZRM010000150.1 GCA_021802685.1 Deltaproteobacteria bacterium
GGAGGACTTTTAAGGAACGTCCCGGTTTTGCGGTCCGTCCTGTTCCGTTCATCTCTGTCCCACATCTGCTGAAGTTTTAAGGAACGTCCCGGTTCTGCGGTTTCATCGCCCGGTTCATCAACACGGCGAAGAGCACGGCCGCCGCCGCCTCCATGAAACCGAACAGGACGCCGATCCGGTCCAGCCCCAAGCCCACCGGGAGGACAGACCCGGCCAGGATCCCGGGGAGCCCGACGTTCGCGAGCCAGAACTGGGCGGCGGCAAGGAACGGGGTGACCCCGGGCGGCGGTGCCGGGTCCGCGCGACCGGCGATCCAGGAGTATCCCGCCCCGTAGGCGAAGAAGAGCGCGGATCCGATCAGCAGCATGTGGCCGTGCAGGAACTGCAGGTTGTCGTTTCCGAACCACAGCATGAGGGCCCCGAGAACGGCGCCCAGCGACAGGTAGAAGAGGGCCGCGCGGATGTACCGCCGCCCGATGCGCAGGAACGGGCCGCCCTCGGCCGCCTTAGCGCCGCGTTTCATAATTACGCCTGCATTCGAGCGCAGCGCTCAGCGGCTCCCGCCGTTTCCGAATGCGAACGTGGAAGGCGGCAGGGACGCGTCGGCCTGGAACACCACCTTTCCGCCGCACATCCGCTCGATGCGGGTGACCTCTTCCCGTTTCTGGTTGAGCAGGGTCTCGAGCAGGCCGGGGGCGACGCGCACGGAAACGTCCCTCGCCCCTTCCTTCCCGTCCCTGGACAGTTCGTCGTGCAGGCGCCGGAACAGCCGCACGACCGAGGCGTCCGGCGTGGAGACCACGCCCAGCCCGCCGCACACCTCGCATCCCTTCAGCAGGATGTCATAGAAGGAAGTCCCCATCCTCTGGCGGCTGATGGCGACCAGCCCGAACTTTCCCAGGGAGGTGACGTCGCTCTTCGCCTTGTCCTTTTTCAGGCCGTCCTTGAGGATCCGCTCGACGTCCTTGTTGTGCGACTTGTTCTCCATGTCGATGAAGTCCACGACGATGAGGCCGCCGATGTCCCGCAGGCGCATCTGCCGGGTCACCTCGGCCGCCGCCTCCCGGTTCGTCCGGTACGCGGTGTCCTCGATGTCCCGGTCCTTGGAAGAGCGTCCGGAGTTGACGTCGATGGTCCAGATCGCCTCGGTCCGGTCGATCACGATGTGGCCCCCCGAGGGAAGGGGCACCTTGCGCGCGGTCACCCGCTCCACCTGCTCCTCGAGGTTGAACCGGGAAAAGAGGGGGCGCTTCTGGCGGTACAGCTTCAGCTTCCCCTTCTGCTTCGGGTAGTACACGTCGAAGAAGGCCGACGCCTTGCGGTACGCCGCTTCCGAGTTCATCATGACCTCGGCGACGTCGGCGGAGTAGTTGTCCCGCAAGGTGCGGACGACGATGTCCTGCTCCTCGTAAAGCAACGCGGGCGCCTTGTTCCCCCGGGCCCCCGCCACCGTGCGGTCCCACAGTTTGAGCAGGTTCTGCAGGTCCGCCTTCAGGTCCTTCAAGGGCCGGGCCGCCCCCACCGTGCGCACGATGAAGCCCAGGTGTTCCGGGTATTCGAGCTTCTCCATCTGCTTGCGGATCCGCTCCCGCTCCTTGTCCCCCGTGATCTTCTTGGAGATGCCGTACCGCTTCATCCCCAGCATCATCACCATGTAGCGGCCGGCGATGCTGATGTAGGAGGTGAGGGCCGCTCCCTTGATCGTGGATTCCTCCTTCGTCACCTGGACGAGGATCTCCATTCCGGACCGCAGCGGCGGCCGTTTCTCTCCCTCGTTCCACGTGCCGAGATGGTCCATCAACGCACCGGCGCAATACTCGTTCAACGGAAGAAAGCCGTGGCGCCCTCCTCCGAACTCCACGAAGGCCGCCTCGATGGCGGGAGCGATGTTGACGACCTTTCCCTTGTAGATGTTCCCCTTGAACGCCTTCTTGCGCTGGTTTTCGACCTCGTAATAGTCCAGCACCCCTTCGGCGACGATGGCCACCCGGTTCTCTTCGGGGTGCAAGCCGTCGATCAACATCACCTTCCGGGCGCCGGTGCCTTCTTCTTCCCCGGCCTCGGCCTCGAACTCCTCTTCCTCGGCTTCCGTCGTCCCTCCGACGGCCGGTTCCGGCTCCTCCGCCTCGGTGAGGCCCACGGCATCGATGTCCCCGCCGAAAAATTCCACGTCCCCGGCTTCTCCCTCCGCGACAGCGGCGGGGGCGCCGGACGGCGCCGCGCCGGGCTCGCCCGCCGGGAGCCCCTTCCCCTTTCCGCGGCGACGGCGGCGGCGGCGGCGCTTCCTGCCGGGCTCGCCTTGCGGCGTGCCCAGCGCAGCCGGGACGGGGCCCGCTGCCGCTTCCGCCGGCGCCGAGGCGGGCGGCTCCGCTGCGGAAGGCATCGCGGGCTCCCAGGCCCGCACTTCCGGTTCCTCGACTTCGTCCCGAGATGCCGCCTCCGGCTCGCCCGCGGCGTGCGGAGGCGCAGCCTCCGCCGTGGGGATCGCCCCTTCGGGCAGCTTGCTCCTGCGCCTCCGGCCGCGCCGGCGCCCCTTTTTCAGGGGGGCGGCCGCTTCCGGAGATTCCTCGGGAGCGTCCCCCGCCCGGGCGTCCTCGGCCCGGACGTCCCCTGCCGGCGCCTCCCCGGCTTCGACGGCAGGCTCCGGCTCGGGCGGTTCCGCCGTCCGCCGCGGAAGCCCCCCTTCCGGAACTTCCGGGTTTTCCCCTTCGTCCCGTCCTTCCGGGGCCGGCGGCGCCTCCCCCGCCATGCCCGCTTCCGCAGCCTTCTTCTTTTTCCCTCCGCGTCTCCAGTACCTTCGCTTGCCGTCCCCTTCGGCCATTCCCTATCCTCCTGTCTGGTGGGGCGGGCCGTGGCGGCGCGCCCCCCGGCCAGCGTCGCCGTTCCCCCGGGTCAACGGCGGGAAATCGTGGAGCACGTCCGGCAGGTCGCACACGTCGTCGACGACGGCGTGCGGCCGGAACGAATCCGCGGGCACCCCTCCGATGAGGGATGCCAGGGGCTCCGCGTTCCCGCCCACCAGCACGGTGAACATCCCCATCTCGTGCGCGGGCAGCAGGTTCCGCCTGCTGTCCTCGCAGAACAGGGAGCCCTCCGCGCGGGTCCCCGTGGCCCGCAGCAGCTTCATGTACGGGTACGGCCTCGGCTTGGCGATGTACTCCATGAACTCGATCCCGTAAACCTCTTCCATCCTTTCGCCGACCCCCAGCGCGGCAAGGACGCGCCGGGCGTAATCACGCGAACCGTTCGTGAACACGACGCACCGCCCGGGAAGCCCCGCGAGCATTTCCAGCAGCTCGGGGCGCCGGGGCACCAGCTCGGCGATCGGGACGTCGTGGATGTACCCGAGATAATCGGCGGGGAGCACGCCGTGGTGGTTCATCAGGCCGCGCAGCGTCGAACCGTATTCGGCGAGGTAGTACATCCGCAGGCGGCGGGCGGTGGCGGCGTCGGTCCGCATCCGCTCCATGACGTACCGCTCGATCCGGTCGTCCACCATCCGCCAGATGGGGAGCTCGCGCGGATACAGCGTATTGTCGAGGTCGAAGATGAACAGCGGCGTGGCCATCGGGCGGTCAATCCCCCCCCACCGCGATCCGCCCCGCCAGCAGGGAAGGCGCCCCGACGTTGCCGAACCAGCGGAAATCGCTCCCCGCGCGTTCCACCTTCCCCAGGAGGTCGATAACGTTCCCGGAAACCGCGAAGCCGTGGAGCGGTTCCGCGAGCGCTCCTTCCGCGATGCGCATCCCGGAGGCGCCCACGGAGAAATCCCCCGACACGGGGTCGGCCGTGTGGAGCCCGAGGAACTCCGTGATCAGGATCCCGTCCCCCGCCGCCTCGAGGAGGGCGGGCAACGAACGGTCGCCCGGGGAGATGCACAGGTTGGATGGGCCCACGGCGGGCGGCTGCTTGGCGCCAAGCCGGCGGCACGATCCCGTGGTCCCGGTGCCGATCTTCCGCCCCCAGAAGGCGTCCGCGAGGAAAGCCCGCAGCGTCCCGGCGGAGATCACCTCCCGCCGCCGCGCGGGCGTCCCTTCCCCGTCGAACGGCTCCGCTCCGGACCCCTCGGGATCCAGCGGATCGTCCGCGACGGAGACCGCGCCGGACACCACAAGGAGGCCGGTCTTTCCCGCGAGCATCGACTTCCCCTTCGCCACCTGGGGAGCGAGGAACGAGGGGGCCAGCACCTCGAGCAGCTCCGCCGCCGCGCCGTTTTCGAGGACCGCCCGGTACGACCCGCTCTTCGGGCGGACGGCCCCCAGCATGCGCAGCGCCCGGTCCGCCCCTTCCCCGGCGACCGAGGCGGCGGAAATCCCCCGGAGCGACCGGGCGAACCCGAATCCGCACCCGGTCTGTCCTTCCCCCCCCTCCTCGGCGACCGTCTCCACGTGGGCGAAAGCGCGGGATTCCCGACGCTCGCAGGAAACCCCCCGGGAGTTCGACAGGGAAATCTCCGTGACCGTGTCGTGCAGGGCCGCCGTTCGCACGCGCTTCATCCGGGGGTCGCGCGCCAGGACCATCGCTTCGAGGGACCGGGCGAAATCCCCCTTCTCCTCCTCGGTGACGGATTCGCAGGCGGGATCGTACAGGGCCGGATCCGCACCCGGGGCGGAAGGCCGGGCGGCGTCCGGCAGGCCGTACGCGCCGTCGGGGTCGGAAGATCCGGCGCAAAAAAGCGCCTCTTCCACCATCCGCGCCACGTCGGCGTCGTCCCCCAGGAACCCGTAGGAGAACCCCATCCGCCCTCCGCGGAACACGCGCAAACCCAGCGCCAGGGTGTCGGAGAAGGCGATCGTGTCGAGGCGGCCTTCGCGCGCCTCGTACCGGCGCGAGCGGGTACGGGCCACGTGCAGCTCCGCCTCGCCTCCTCCCCGCCGATCCACTTCCCGAAGGACGACGCCGAACCGGCTATCCGACACGCGGGCTCCCGGAGAAATCGGCCACCAGCGCCACCTCGTCGCAATCGGGGAACTTGGCGCACTTGAGGCAATCCGACCAGATCTTGTGGGGAAGTTCCGCCTTGTCCACCTGCTGGAAGCCGAGCCGCTGGAAGAACTCGGGCCGGTACGTCAGCGCGAAGATGCGCGTGATGCCGAGCATGATCGCCTCGGAGATGCAAGCCTCCACCAGCTGCGTGCCGATCCCGCGGCGCATGTCGCCCTCGCGCACCGCGAGGGAGCGCACCTCCGCCAGGTCCTCCCACATGAGGTGGATGGCCGCCGAGCCGATCACCGCCCCTCCATCGCTCTCGTAGACGAAGTAGTCGCGCAGGTTCTCGTAGATGTCGCTCAACGACCGGGGGAGCATGTCGCCCTTCCGGGCGTATTCCGCGATCAGGTTCTGGATCGCCTTGACGTCCGACATCCGCGCTTTTCGGATCAATCCCCGCCCGCCTTCTCGATCAGCGCCCTCGCGTGCGCCTTCGCCTTGCCCGTGATCTCCGACCCGGAGATCATGCGGGCCAACTCGTCTATCCTATCCTGTTTCGACAACGGTTTCACCCCGGTCGCCACCGTGCCGCCGGACGGGCGCTTCGTCACTTGGAGGTGCCGGTCCGCGAACGCGGCCACCTGCGGCAGGTGGGTGACGCAGACGACCTGGGAGGCGGCGGAGAGGCCTTTCAGGCGCGCCCCGACCCGCTCCGCAACCTGCCCGCCGATCCCCGTGTCGATCTCGTCGAACACCAGCGTCCGTCCGCCGCCTCCGCGGGAGGCGGCGTTGCGCAGCGACAGCATCACGCGGGACAGTTCCCCTCCCGATGCGGTCAACGCCAGCGGGCGAGGCTCCTGGCCGGGGTTCGCGGAGAACAGCAGTTCCGCCTCGTCGATTCCCGATGCGGCGAGGGATTCCGGGACCGCATCCCGCGGGATCACCGCGGCGTGGAAACGCGCCCCCGGAAGCGATACCTCCGACATCTCCTTTTCCACGGCGGGTCCCATTTCCGCCGCGCCTTTACGACGTACGGCGGAGAGCAGAGCGGCGGCGCGCACGCCTTCCGCTTCCTCGCGGCGCAGCGCATCGCGCAGACGGGTCTCTTCCGCCTGCGCCCCGGCGAGCGATTCCCGCTCCCGCCGCAGCTCGTCCAGGCGGGCGATCAGCTCCGGGACGTCCCTCCCGTACTTCCGCTTGAGGCGCCGGATGACGCTGAGCCGCTCCTCGACGCGCTCCCGGAGCGAAGGATCCTCCGAAACCTTTCGCGCCTTGGAGGCGATCTCCCTCGCCAGCTCGTTGATCTCCTCGCGGAACGAACCGAGCCGCTCGGCGGCGTCCCGGTGCCGCGGGTCGAGCGCGGCGGCCTCCCGCAGCCGCGACAAGGCGAACCCCAGCGTGGCGAGAGACGCTCCCTCCGAGGAGGAAAGCGCCTCGTCCGCCGCGCAAAGCGCCTCGCGGACCTTCCCCGCGTTGCGCGAAACGAGCAGCTCGGCCGCCAGCTCCTCCTCCTCCCCCGAAACGAGGTTCGCGCCGGCCAGCTCCCCGATCTCGAAGTCGACGGTTTCGGTCCGGCTGCGCGCCCCGGCGCCCAGCGAGGCCGCCTCCTCGGCCCGCCGCCGCAAGGCGGTCACCTGCCGGTACCGCTTCCGCATCTCCGAGGCAAGGGAGCCCGCGCCCGCGAAGTCGTCGATCGCGGACAGCGCCGCCGCGCGGGACAGCAGCTGCGTCACGCTGTGCTGCCCCACCATCGTCACCAGGAGGGGGGAGAGGACGGCGAGGACCGGCTGGGCGACGGGGCGGCCGTTGATGTAGGCGCGGCTGCGCCCGTTGGCGGGAAGGACCCGGCGCAGGACGATTTCCTCTTCCCACGGCAATCCGGCCTCTTCCCAAGGGTCGCGCAGGTCGTCGCGCCGGGACAGGTCGAAGAGGGCGGACACCTCGGCTTCCGCCTCGCCGGTGCGGACCGCCATCGGATCGGCCTTCTCGCCAAGCGCCAGCCGGATCGCCTCCACCAGGATCGACTTCCCGGAGCCCGTTTCCCCCGTGACCACGTTCAGTCCCGCGGCGAATCCGACGCGGACATCCTCGAAGATGGCGAGATTCCGGACGGTGAGCTCGATCAGCATCGCCGGGGGACGGTCACCGCT
>JAJZRM010000151.1 GCA_021802685.1 Deltaproteobacteria bacterium
GCATCCACCTTCGGAAAGGTCCGGATGATGTTCCCGATGATCTCCGGCGTGGCGGAGCTGCACGAGGCGCTGGAACTGGTCGACGAGGTGCGGGGAGACCTGAGGCGCAGGCGCGTTCCGTTCGACAAGGGGATGGCCATCGGAATCATGGTCGAGATCCCGTCCGCGGCGATCGTGGCGGACATGCTGGCGAAGGAGGTTTCCTTCTTCAGCATCGGCACGAACGACCTCATCCAGTACGCCCTGGCGATCGACCGGGTGAACGAACACGTCTCCTATCTCTACGAACCGCTCCACCCGGCGATCCTCCGGTTGATCCGCCGGATCGTCGAGGCCGGGCACGACGCGGGGATCCCCGTGTCCATGTGCGGCGAAATGGCGGGGGAGCCGCTCTACTCCTACGTGCTCCTCGGGATGGGGCTGGACGAGCTCAGCATGAACGCCACCGCGATCCCGAGGGTCAAGCGGATCCTGCGCAAGTCGGTCGCGTACGAGGCGAAGGAGTTCGTCGGGGAGCTGCTCCTGCACGCGACGGCGGGGGAGATCGGGCGGATCCTTCGGAAGAAGATGGAAGATCTGTTCCCGGCGGAACGTTTTTAACATATAATCCCTGATATTTTTTCCAACCCATCCAAGGACAGGAGTCCTGACCGCATGAGCGAGTTCCTCTTCACTTCCGAATCGGTGACCGGCGGGCACCCCGACAAGGTGGCGGACCAGATCTCCGACGCGGTGCTCGACGAGATCATAAAGCAGGACCCGCGCGGGCGGGTGGCGTGCGAGACGATGGTGTCCACCGGGCTGGTGGTGGTGTCCGGCGAGATCACCACGAAGGCGGTCATCGACTTCCCCGACGTGGTCCGGAGGACGGTGAGCGAAATCGGGTATACCGGCGACGCGAAGGGGTTCGACGCCCACAACTGCGCGGTGGTCACGGCGATCGACCGGCAGTCCGTGGACATCGCCCAGGGCGTCGACCGCGGGGCCGAGGACAAACAGGGGGCGGGCGACCAGGGGATGATGTTCGGCTTCGCCTGCGACGACACGAAGGAGCTGATGCCGATGCCGATCTCCTTCGCCCACAAGATCTGCGCCCGCCTGACGGAGGCCCGGGAGAAGAAGGTGCTTTCCTGGCTTCGCCCCGACGGGAAGAGCCAGGTGACGGTCCGTTACGAAGGCGGCGTTCCCCGCGAGGTCACGACGGTCGTCTGCTCCACCCAGCACTCCGAGGACGTGGGACGGAAGGCCCTCACGGAGGGCGTGATCGAGGAGGTCGTCCGGAAGGCCGTCCCGAAGGAATGGATGTCGAAGAAGGTCAAGTTCTACATCAACCCGACCGGCCGGTTCGTCGTCGGCGGCCCCCACGGGGACACGGGCCTCACGGGACGCAAGATCATCGTGGACACCTACGGCGGGTTCAGCCGTCACGGCGGCGGGGCGTTCTCCGGAAAGGACCCGTCCAAGGTGGACCGCAGCGCCGCCTACATGGCCCGGTACGTGGCGAAGAACGTCGTCGCCGCGGGGCTCGCGCGGAAGTGCGAGCTCCAGCTCGCCTACGCCATCGGAGTGGCCGAGCCGGTGTCGATCATGGTGGAGACCTTCGGCACCGCGACCGTCCCCGAGGAGAGGATCCGCCGCGCCGTGCTCGACACCTTCGACATGCGGCCCGCGCGGATCATCCGGGAGCTGAACCTCCTGCGCCCGATCTACCGGAAGACGGCGGCCCTGGGGCACTTCGGCCGCGAGGTGCCGGAATTCACCTGGGAAAGGACCGACAAGGCACGGGCGCTGCGCAAGGCGGCGGGCCACGGCGCCTGACGGAAGGGACCATCCGATGAAGCAGGGCAAAGGGTACGACGTCAAGGACGTCCGGCTCGCCGCCGCGGGGAAAAACCGCGTCGAGTGGGCCAAGAAGGACATGCCGGTGCTCCGCTCCATCGGCGCCCGGTTCGCGAAGGAGAAGCCCCTGAAAGGGGTGCGCATCGCCGCCTGCCTTCACGTGACCACCGAGACCGCCGCGTTGATGCAGGTGCTCGCGGCGGGAGGGGCGAAGGTCTCCCTGTGCGCGTCGAACCCCCTTTCCACGCAGGACGAGGCGGCCGCCTCCCTCGTGAGGAACGACGGGATCGAGGTGTACGCCATCAAGGGGGAAGACCGGAAGACGTACTACCGGCACATCCTCGCGGCTCTCTCGGTGGGTCCGAACGTGACGATGGACGACGGGGCGGACCTCGTCTCCGTGGTCCACACGGAGAAGCAAGGATACCTTCCGGCCATTGTCGGCGGAACGGAGGAAACGACCACCGGGGTCATCCGGCTGGCCGCCATGGGCGAGAAGGGAGTGCTGCGGTACCCCATCATCGCCGTGAACGAGGCGAAGACCAAGCATTTCTTCGACAACCGGTACGGGACGGGGCAGTCGACGATCGACGGCATCCTCCGGTCGACGAACCGGCTGCTGGCGGGAAGCTGCTTCGTGGTGGCCGGATACGGCTGGTGCGGCCGCGGGCTGTCGATGCGGGCCCGCGGGATGGGGGCGCGCGTGATCGTCACCGAGGTCGATCCGCTCCCGGCCCTCGAGGCGGTGATGGACGGCTTCGAGGTGGCGTCCATGGCCGAGGCGGCGAGGATCGGGGACATCTTCTGCACCGTCACCGGCAACCTCCACGTGCTGCGCCGGGAGCATTTCGCGCGGATGAAGGACGGCGCCATCGTGTGCAACTCGGGGCACTTCAACGTGGAGATCGACATCCCGGCCCTGGCGAAGATGGCGAAGTCGGTGCGGACCGTGCGGCCCTTCGTGCAGGAGTACATGCTCCGGGACGGCCGGGCGATCCACGTGCTGGGAGAGGGGCGGCTCATCAACCTGGCGGCCGCCGAGGGGCACCCCGCGAACGTGATGGACATGAGTTTCGCCAACCAGGCGCTGTCGGTGGAGTTCATGCTCGGCAACCACGGGGGGCTCTCGAACACCGTGCATGTCGTTCCGGAGCCGATCGACCGGGAAATCGCCCGGCTGAAATTGCGGGCCGCGGGGGTCCGGATCGACCGGTTGACCGGAGAGCAGCGCAAGTACCTCTCCTCCTGGGAGATGGGTACCTGATCAGCGCCCCACGCCGCGGAACAGCGCCGCTCCCGCTCCGACGAAGAGCGCGCCGGGCAGCCACGCGGCCAGCAAGGGGGGGAAAATCCCCTTCTTCCCGAGGGAAAGGGACGCCGACAGGACGACCCAGCAGGCGAACCCCACCAGGAGCCCGAGCCCGATGCTGCGCCACAATCCCCCCGCCCGAGGCCCGCGCAGGGCGAACGGGATCGCGAGCATCGCGATGAGGACGTTCAGGAGGGGATAGGCGATCTTGGCCTCGAGGTCCGTTTCGTGCCGCCGGGCCTCGTACCCTTTCCGCCGGAGTTCCTCGACGTATCCCGACAGTTGCGAATAGGTCATCTCCTCGGGCGGGGTTTCCCCGTCCAGGAAGCCGGCGATCGTTTCCGGGAACCGGTAGGTCCGGGTTTCGAACGGCGCCGTCGACGGCGGGTCCGTAAGGATCCGCTCCTCCCCCCGGTGGAGTTCCCAGGACCCGTCGGGCCGGATGCCGGCCCTCCGCGCCTCGATCCGCCGGACCGGCCGGAACTCCGGGTCGAGCTCGAAATACATGAACCCCTGCAGGGACCGTGACTCCGCGTCCACGAGGCCGGCCGACAGGATACCCCCTTCCCCGCGCATCCAGTACCGCTTCCCCGAGAACTGCGCCGCCACGGACCCGGGGCGCATCCGGAGCCGCTTGATCTCGCGGGAGTAGCGGTTGACGGCGGGGACCAGCATCTCCGAGCAGAGGAGGGACAGGACCGATACGAGGGCGCACCCGGCCAGGACCGGTCTGCACACGCGCGCAAGGCTCACGCCGCCGGAGAACATGGCGGTCAATTCGTTGCCCCGCATGCGCAGCGAGATGACGACGAGGACCGCCAGCATCGTTCCCACGGGAGAAATCATCACGAACACCTTCGGCACGATGGAGAGGTAGTACCACCCGATCTCGGGCAGGCTCGCGTCATGCCGCAGCATCTTCTCGACGTTGTCGACGAAGTCGATCAGCAGGAACAGGACCATGAATCCGAGGATGCAGGCGGCGGCGGCCCGCAGGAACTCCCGGAGCATGTAACGGGACAGGACGTTCACTTTCCCGCCAGCGCCCGCAACCGGTCCGGGAGAAGGTTGAGGCGATGCTCGGACCGCCATAAGATCCAGGCGGAAAGGGAGATTCCGAGGAGGTTCGGCGCCCAGAGGACCGCGACCATGGCCCGCGGGTATCGTTCCTCCAGCGCCCCCGCGGCAGCGATGAACAGGTAATAGAGGATGACGAGGGCGATCGTGACCCCGAAGGCGGACGACTTCCCCCGCGCCCGCTGGGTCAGGCCGATGGGGATCGCGAGGAGACCGAAGGAGAGGCAGGAAAAGGCCAGCGAGAGCCGCCGGTGAAAATGGTACCGGTACTTCGCCGAGGGGCCGGCGCCCCCCGTCCGGTCGATCGTTTCGGACAGCTGGGGGAGGGTCATTCCCTGCGGATCATCCCCGCCGGAGACGGCGGAGACCTCCAGGGGAACCCGGAACTCCATCCGGCCGAAAGTCGCCATCCGGTACAGCCGTTTCCCGGGCTGGTCGCCGTGGATGGTCCCGTCGTCCAGGTCGAGCACCACGGCACCCTCGTTCCCCGCCGGGGAGAAGCGGCCCTCCCGCGCGAACACGAGGAGCGGTTCCTCGCCGGGCGCCCGGAACGACAGGAAGACGCCGCCCAGCCGCCGGCCGTCGGAGGAGACGCGGTCCGGGTAGACCACCACGTCCGGCGCGATTTCCCGGAACACGTGCTCCGACGCGCCGGCCCCCGCGCGTTCGGAGAGGATGCGGGCGAGGACGCGTTTCGTTTCCAGTTGTCCCCACGGGACGCCTTTCCAGGCGACGAGCATCGACGCGGAGAAGACGACGCCGCAGGCGAGAAGGACGGGGACGGCGATCCCTCGCATCCCGACGCCCGCCCCGGCCAGAGCGGTGGATTCGGAGTCCGAGGAGAGGCGACCCAGGGCGAGCAGGACGGCGAGAAGCATGGAGGCGGGGAGAGTGATCTGGAAGAACGGCGGAAAAAGGGCGAGCAGGAGCCGGCCGACCAGGCGCGGGGGCACCCCGCGGGCGATCACCAGGTCCGCCAGGCGGGTGAAGCGGTGGAGCAGGACCACGAGGGTGAAACTCGCCAGGCCGACCAGGTACGGTCCCGTCATCTCCGCCAGGAGATATTTCCGCGCCGTTTTCATCGTGTAGTATCATACTTTATTACGATGAAATGTTTCGAAGGTTCCCGGGGGTTCTCCCCTCCGGCGGAAACCTCCATGACGATCGGAAACTTCGACGGCGTCCATCTCGCTCACCGGGAACTCATCCGGCGGACCGTGGCGCACGCCGCGGAGATCGGTTCGCCCGCCGTCGTGCTCACGTTTTCGCCCCACCCGATCCGGTTCTTCTCCCCGAAAGCCCGTTTCTACGAGATCACCACGATGGAGGAGAAGGCCGCCCGGATGGAGGAGCTCGGGATCGACGTCCTCGTCGTGGAATCGTTCGACGGGGAGATCGGCGGGATGATGCCGGAGGAATTCGCCCGCACGGTCCTCCGCGAGCGGATGCGGGCGCGCATCGTCACGGTGGGATACGACTTCACCTTCGGGAAGAACCGGACCGGTTCCCCCGCGATGCTGGCGCGCTTCGGCCGCTCCCTCGGGTTCGACGTGGACGTCGTTCCGCCGCTGCTGCGCGGCGGGGCCATCGTGAGTTCGAGCCGGATCCGGGAGCTGCTCCTGGCCGGGAGGGTGCGGGAGGCGGAGGAGCTGCTCTGCCGCCCGTATAAGGTGACCGGACCGGTGGTCCGGGGGACCGCCCGGGGCCGGAAGCTCGGGTTTCCCACGGCGAACGTCCAGTTCACGCAGGAACTGCTGCCGCTGCCGGGGGTGTACGTGATCGACGCCGAGGCGGACGGCGCGCCGTATCGCGGGGTGGCGAACGTCGGGTTCAACCCGACGTTCGGAGAGAACTCCCTCGGGGTGGAGGCGCACCTGTTCGATTTCCAGGGGGATCTCTACGGGCGGGAAATGACGGTCTGGTTCCGCGACCGGATCCGGGACGAACGGAAGTTCCAGAGCGTCGACGAACTGGTGCGCCAGATCGGGAAGGACGTGGAGTACGCGCGGGCGGCCAGGATCCCCTTGTGGAGGGAACCGCGCGGCGCCGGGCCGGGCGACCGGCCGCGGGAGGCCGGGGAAAGATGATGGGCCGGGTCGTCCTCCTCCTGCTGGCGTTCGCGCTCGCGGGGTGCTCCGGAAAGGGGCCGGAAGAGCGGCGGCCGGAGGCGAGCAACGTCGCGTCCGTGCAGCAGGCCCTCGTCGATGCGGTGGATCGCGCCGTCCCCGCGGTCGTGAACATACGGACCGTGACGCGGTTCGCCCGGGGGGCGGACGACGGCCGGCGGCCCGGCGGGCGCTCCCCCGAGTACCTCATGGACCTGCTGGAGGAAAACGGGGGGTTCCGGGAAAATTCCCTCGGGTCCGGCGTCATCATCGGCGAGGACGGCCTGATCGTCACGAACGAGCACGTCATCCGCGATGCGGATGAAATCGTCGTCCGGCTGGCGGACCGGAGCGAGTACCGCGCGAAGGTGATCGGCGCGGACCTGCGCACGGACGTCGCCGTATTGCGGATCCAGCCGACGGGGAAGCTGCCCGTGGCGACGCTCGGGGACTCCTCCGGCCTGAAGGTGGGGGAGTTCGCCATCGCGGTGGGGAATCCGTTCGGCCTCGAGAGCACCGTGACCCTCGGCGTGGTGAGCGCCACGGGGCGCAACGCGGAGCCGGAGATGGAGGGGGGCGACGACTTCATCCAGACCGACGCGGCGATCAACCCGGGGAACTCCGGGGGTCCGCTCCTGAATTCCCGCGGCGAGGTGGTGGGGATCAACACGGCCATGGTGAGCGCCGGGCAGGGGATCGGATTCGCCATCCCCATCAACACGGTCAAGT
>JAJZRM010000152.1 GCA_021802685.1 Deltaproteobacteria bacterium
TTCCGATCTACATCACCGCGGGACCGAACTGCGCGTCCCGCGTCACGCCGACGATCACCTCGTGCCCCGCGGGGACCATCGCGCAGACGAGCGCCCCCCCGGCGCGCGCCCCGATCCGCCGTTCCGCCTCCCCGATCGAGCGGTACGCGCTTCGGACGCCGGCTTCGTCGGCCACGTCCAGGTGTACTCCCCCCGCATCGCTCTTGTGCGTCACGTCCGGCGAGTTCATCTTCACCGCCACGGGGAAGCCGATCCCGCGCGCCGCCTCCACGGCCTCCTCCTCGCTTCCGGCGCGGGCGAAGCGGGGCACGGGGAACCCGGCGCGCGCCAGCAGGTCCATCGAGTCGGCGGGGGAAAGCGCTTTCGCCGCGGGACCCCCCGGAGCCGCCCCGTCTTCCGCTCCGCCCTCCACGGCGGGCGGGAAGCGGTCCCGCCGGAACCGGGCGTGGCAGGAAAGCGCTTTCATGGCCCGCTCGGGCGTCGGGAAGACGGCGATCTTCCGTTCGTGGAACCGGACCCGCTCTTCCCGCTCCACCTCGGCGCCGCCGAGGTACGCCACCAGTTCGCAGCGGCCGGGCCGGATCACCTCGGACGCACCGGGGATCGGGTCGCCGAAGATCGTCATCACCACGTCGTACTCCCCTTGCGCCGCGTCGAGCACGTTGCGGTAGCGCGCCGCGTCGGTGTCTCCCGTGAGGTCGAGCGGGTTGCCGACGATGCAGTGGGAGGGCAGGCTCTCCCGCAGTTTCCCGGAAAGCCCCGGGGAGAGGGGGGCGACGCGGAAACCCGCTTCTTCCGCCACGTCGGTGGCGATGATGGCCGACCCGCCGGAACTGGTGACGATCAGGGTCCGCGGCCCGGCGGGCGGCGGAAGGTAGGCGAGGGCCTTGGAGAAGTCGTACAGCTCCTCGAGCGTCTCCGCGCGGTGCACCCCGTTCTGCCGGAAGACGGCGTCGTAGATCTCGTCCCGCCCCGCCAGCGACCGGGTGTGGGACTCCGCGGCCTTCCGGCCCCGCTCGGTCCGCCCCGCCTTGAAGACCACCACCGGCTTGGGGCAGGCGCGGACGGCGGAGAGGAATTTCGCCGCGTCCTTCACCCCCTCGATGTAGAGGGCCACCACCCGGGTATGGGGATCGTCCGCGAAGAACGAGATCAGGTCCGCCTCGTCCACGTCGGAGCGGTTCCCCATGCTCACGAAGGCGGAGAATCCCAGGTGCTCCTCCGAAGCCCAGTCGATCAGCGCGGCGCCCACCGTGCCGCTCTGCGAGACGATCGCGATCTCCCCCCGCCGCGTGATGAGCGGCCAGGAGGCGCACACGCCGTGGTACGGGTAGTTCACCCCCTGGCAGTTCGGCCCGACCACCCGGATGCCCGCCTCGGCCGCGGCCCGGGCCGCCTCCTCCTGGAGCGCCGCTCCCGCCTCCCCGGATTCCGCGAATCCGCCGGTGATCACGATCGCCGACTTCGTCCTCCGCCCGCCGAGCTCCCGCATCGCGGCGGGGACGAGCCGGGCGGGTATGATGACGACCGCCAGGTCCACGCCGTCGGGGAGTTCCGCCGCCGACTTCATGGACGGGATGCCGAGGATCGTCTCGCCTTTCGGGTTGACGGGGAGGATCTCCCCCGCGAAACCGGCGTCCCGGATGTTGCGCAGGATCTGGAACCCCATCTTGTCGGGATTGGACGACGCGCCGATGACGGCGATTCGGGCCGGGCGAAACAGGGAGGTCAGGGAATGGGCCATGGCCACCTGCCGGATTGGATTTTGCTTTCTTACTCAGAAAACGACGCGCGTCCGGATCGTGTGGGGGATCTTCGAGAGCTCCTCCACGATCGAGGGGTCGCATCCTTCCCCCACGTCGATGACCGCGTACCCGAGGCGTCCCCGGGTCTGAAGGTGCTGCCCGGCGATGTTCACGCCGTGGCGGGCGAACAGGTCGTTGATCTTCGCCATCATGCCGGGGATGTTCTCGTGGAGGTGGGCGAACCGGTGCATGCGGCGCGTCGATGAGGGTTGGAGGACCGGGAAGTTCACGCTGGACGATGTGGTTCCGGCATCCAGGTACTTGAGGATCCGCGCCGCCACGAAGACCCCGATGTTCTGTTGCGCCTCCTCCGTGGATCCGCCGATGTGGGGGGTGAGGATCACGTTGCGCAACCCCTGCAGGGGCGAGACGAACGGTTCCTTGTTGCTGCGCGGCTCTTCCGGGAACACGTCCACCGCCGCCCCCGCCACCTTCCCTTTCCGCACGTTCTTCGCGAGCGCGTCGACGTCCACCACGAAACCCCGGCTCAAGTTCAGGAAGATGACGCCGCTCTTCATCATGGCGAACTCCCGCTCGCCGATGAAGTCCCGGTTGGAGCCCCTGCCGTCGACGTGGATCGAGACGATGTCCGAGACGCGCAGCAGCTCCTCCAGGGGGACCTTCCTGGCGTTCCCCAGCGAGAGCTTCTCGGCGATGTCGTGGTAGCACACCTGCATCCCCAGCGCCTCCGCCAGGATGGAGAGCTGCGAGCCGATGCTGCCGTACCCGATGATCCCGAGCTTCTTCCCGCGGATTTCGTGCGAGCCTTCGGCGGATTTCACCCATCCGCCCCGATGGAGCTCGACGCTGCGGTCCTCGACGCCGCGCAGCAGCATGATCATCTCGCCGACGGCCAGTTCGACCACGCTGCGGGTGTTGCTGTACGGGGAGTTGAAGACGGCCACCCCGCGCGCGCTGCACGCTTCCATCTCGATCTGGTCGGTGCCGATGCAGAACGCACCCACGGCGAGCAGGCGCCTCGCGTGCGCCAGCAGCTCTTCCGTGATCCGGGTCTTGGACCGGATCCCGAGGACGTCGACGTCCCCGATCATCTGCGCGAGTTCCTTCCGCGGCGGGCTGGCTGCGGCCTTTTCCACCTCGAACCCCGCGGCGGCGAACGCCGAGGCGGCATCCGGGTGGATGTTTTCCAGGAGAAGGACCTTCATGGCCTCGGATTATACAGTATCCCGCCCCCCGGCGAGCTCCCGGACGATGTTTCCCACCACGGTTTTCGCGTCGCCGAAGACCATCAGCGTCCTGTCCGAGTAGTACAGTTCGTTATCGATCCCGGCGAACCCGGGGTTCATGCTCCGCTTGATCACCAGCACCGTCCGCGCCTTGTCCACGTCGAGGATCGGCATGCCGTAGATCGGGCTGTTCCGGTCGTGCCGCGCCGCCGGATTCGTCACGTCGTTGGCGCCGATGACCAGGGCCGCGCCGGCCTGCGGGAAATCGGAGTTGACCTCCTCCATTTCCACCAGGCGGTCGTAGGGGATGTCCGCCTCGGCGAGGAGCACATTCATGTGGCCCGGCATCCGGCCCGCCACCGGGTGGATGGCGAACTTCACGTCCACCCCCGCCTTCGTCAGCGCGTCGTACAGCTCGCGGACCTTGTGCTGGGCCTGCGCCACCGCCATGCCGTACCCCGGGACCACGATCACCCGCTCCGCCGCCAGGAGGATCCCCGCGGCATCCTCCGGCGAGGCGCTGCGGACCGCGCGCCGCTCCTGCCCGGTCCCTCCGGCCGCCTGGATCTGTCCGAACGCCCCGAACAGCACGTTGGTGAACGAGCGGTTCATCGCCCGGCACATGATCACCGAGAGGATCAGGCCGGAGGAGCCGTCGAGCGCCCCCGCGATGATCAGGAGCTGGTTGTCCAGGACGAATCCCATGGCGGCCGCGGCGAGGCCGGCGTAGGAATTGAGCAGGGAGATCACCGTCGGCATGTCCGCTCCGCCGATCGGGATGATGAGCAGGACGCCGAACGCCAGCGCGAGCGCGCCGAACACCGGGAAGAGCCAGGATGTTTCCGGCCGGAAAACGAGGGTTGCGCCCGCGGCGGCGGCAAGACCGAGCAGCGACAGGTTCAGGGAGTTCTGGAAACGGAAGGTGATGGGGCGCTGGGGGAGGATCTCCTGCAGTTTGCCGAACGCCATCAGCGATGCGGTGAAGGTGAGAAATCCCAGGAGCACCTCGAGCGCCAGCGCGGCCATGGTGAACCGGCCGATGGCCGGGGCGCGGAGGTAGTACTCGGCCGTGCCGACCAGCGCCGCGGCCAGCGCCCCGAACGCGTGGGAGAGCGCGGTCCGCTGCGGCACGGCGGTCATCGGCATCATCGCCATTGGGATGCCGATGGCGGTGCCCGCCACGAAGGCGACCGCGATCCAGCGGTAGCTCTCGATTTCCGGTTTGAGCAGCGTGCCGATGACCGCCAGCGCCATCCCGGCGGCGCCGACGATCACCCCCCGGCGCGCCGTCGGAATCGCCGAGAGCCACTTCAGCGCCAAAATGAAGGAGCCGGCCGCCCCGATGTAGATCAAGGGGATGATGCGTTCGATCACGGCTTGCCCTTCCCGCTCTTGCGGAACATCCGCAGCATGCGGTAGGTGATGAGGTATCCGCCGACGAGGTTGATCACCGAGCAGGTGACCGCCAGGGTGCCCAGGACGGTGGACAAGGCGGACCGCTGCTCTCCGGCCACCAGGATCGAGCCGACGACCGCGATCGCCGAGATGGCGTTCGTCAGCGACATCAGCGGGGTGTGGAGCAGCGGCGATACCCGGCGGATGAGCTCCAGCCCGAGAAAGGTTGCCAGCAGGAAGACGTACAGTCCGAGCTCCAGTTCCCGGCTCACGGGGCGGTCCCTCCCGACACCAGGGCGCCGCGCAGGATCTCGTCGTCGAGATCGATGGCGAACCGCCCGTCCTTCCAGAACGCCAGCACGAACGCTGTCAGGTTGCGGGAGTACAGGGTGCTCGCGTGCCACGGCATCTCCGCCGGGAGGTTGCGGGGGCCCAGGACCGTGACGCCGCGCTCCGTGACGGTTTCGCCCGGCCGGGTCAGCTCGCAATTCCCGCCCCCTTCGGCGGCCGCGTCCACGATCACCGACCCCGGCCTCATCCCGCGCACCATCTCCGCGGTGATCAGTTTCGGCGCGGTAACGCCGCCGATCAGCGCCGTGGTGATGACCGCGTCGGCCGAGGCGCACCGCGCGGCGAGGAGTTCCGCCTGCTTCCGGTAATATTCCGGCGAGAGTTCCTTCGCGTACCCGGACGCGTCCTGGGCGCTTTCCGTGGTCTCCACGCCCACGAATCGCGCCCCCAGGCTTTCGACCTGCTCCCGTGCCGCCGGCCGCGTGTCGGTGGCCTCCACGGCGGCGCCGAGGCGTTTCGCGGTGGCGATGGCCGAAAGACCCGCCACGCCCGCGCCGATGACGAAAACCTTCGCCGGGAACACGGTGCCGGCGGCGGTGGTGAGCATCGGAAAATATCTCGGCAAGGCGTTGGCGGCGAGGAGCGCCGCCTTGTATCCGGCGATGCTCGCCATCGAGGAGAGGGTATCCATCGGCTGCGCCCTCGTGATCCGGGGGATCCGGTCGGTGGCGAACGCCGTGATTCCGGCCGCCGCGAGTTTCGAAGCGACGTCGGGATGGCGGGTCGGCATCAACGTTCCGAGGAGCATCGCCCCCCTCCGCATCAGGTCGACTTCATGCACGCCGAGATCGGGCCGGAAACCCGGCGGCTGCACCTTCAGAACGAAGTCGGCAACCCTCAGCAGCCCCGCCGCGTCGCTTTCGACCGCGGCGCCGGCGTCCCGGTAGGCCGGATCGGGAAAGAACGACGACTCCCCGGCACCGCTCTCCACCGCGACCGCGATCCCAGCCTTCACCAGCTTCCCGCAGGATTCGGGGACGAGGGCGACCCGCCGCTCCCCCTCCAGGACCTCCCTCGGGACGGCGATTTTCATGGACCCTCCGCTCCAAAGAGAATCGCCGGTAAGATGCCTCCGGCGCGGGCGCGGTTCTAACCGGATGCACGGCCTCCTTCTTTTTGTATACTGGTCCCATCAACCCGGGAAGGATTCCCATGAAGTTTCATCCTGCCGTCGCGCGCCCCCCGGACCGGGACCGCGAAGGGTGGTGGTTCCTGTTTCACGGCGACCGGCTCCTGGTGGAAACCCGGGGCGAAACGGCGGGGATCCCCTTTTTCGCCGATCCGGCGGATCGGGGCATCGTTCCGGTGCGGACGCAATACCTGGGAACGCTGGACGGCTTGGCGTGCTGCGCGGGAGAGATCGAGGATCCGGCGGTTCCCGACGGCGCGGCGCTCCGGTCCCTGCGCTCCCTGCTCGGAATCCTTCCGGAGGAGCGGTTCGTCCTCGCCGGGCGCGCCTTCCAGATCGTGGACTGGGAGCGGACCCACCGGTTCTGCGGGAAGTGCGGCATGCCGACCGTGCCGGTGGAAGGGGAGCGGGCGAAGGCGTGCGCCCGTTGCGGGATCCAGTTCTACCCCCGGGTGGCCCCGGCCGTCATCGTCGCCGTGGTTCGGGACGGGAAGATCCTTCTCGCCCGCTCCCGCAGGTCTTCCGCGGTCTTCTACAGCGTCCTGGCCGGATTCGTCGAGGCGGGGGAGACCTTCGAGGAGTGCGTGCGCCGGGAGATCCGGGAAGAGGTCGGGATCGAGGTGGCGGGGCTCCGGTACTTCGGCAGCCAGCCGTGGCCGTTCCCGCACAACCTGATGGTGGGGTTCACAGCCGATTACGCGGGCGGGGACCTCGTGCTCGAGGAAAAGGAGATCGCCCAGGCGGGCTGGTTCGACGCCCGCGAGGTTCCCCGGCTGCAGATCCCGCGCCGCGGCACCATCGCCAGGGAGCTGATCGACTGGTTCCTCGCGAATCCCGCGGGCGCCGGCCGCGGGGGGAAGTAAGGGAGCCGTGGACCGGGAGCCGAAGGGGAGGGTGGTGACGGACCCGGCGGAATTCCGCGCCGTGGCGGCCTCGATGCGGACCGCCGGGAAGGTCGGTTTCGATACCGAATTCGTGGGAGAGCGGACATATTATCCCCGCCTCTGCCTCATCCAGCTCGGCACGGAAGAAGAGGTCGTCGCCGTGGATCCTCTCGCCCTGGACGACCTGTCCCCCCTCGACGAGCTGCTTTTCGATCCATCGGTCCTCAAGCTCGTGCATGCCGGGTGGCAGGATCTGAAGATCGTTTTCCAGCGGACGGGA
>JAJZRM010000153.1 GCA_021802685.1 Deltaproteobacteria bacterium
GCGGTGATGAACGAGGGCCGGGTCGAACAGGTGGCTTCTCCGAAGGAGGTGTACGAGGCGCCCGCCACCGAGTTCGTTGCACGGTTCATCGGGGAGGTCAACGTGCTCCCCGGCCTGCTCTACCGGGGATACGCCTACGCAGGGAACCTCGCGATCCGGATGCCGGAAAACCTTCCGGAGGCCGCTCCCGGGGGGAGCGTCAAGGTCATCCTGCGCCCGGAGGACGTCTCCCTGTTTCCGCCCGGCATCGCGGAGGCCGGGCAGACCCGCGCCCGCGTGGAAGCGGTCTCCTACCTGGGCGCAAACCTGCGGGTGGAAACGGCCACGGAAGAAGGGTACTCTCTTGTGGCGCTGCTCCAGCGCAGCCACCCGCTGGCCGATCCGTTGCGCGCCGGGGACACGGTGCGCGTGAGCGCGCTTCGCGGGAGCATCCTGCCCGACCCGCTGGGCGGCAAGGAACCGGAATATTACCTGTGAGGATCCGATGAAAGCGAAAAAGGGATATCTGCCGATCTTCTTCGATTTGCATGGGGCACGCGCCCTCGTCGTCGGGGCCGGCCCCGTCGCGGCCCGGAAGATCGACGCGCTCCTTAGCGGGGGCGCGGCGGTCACGGTGGTCGCCGGGGATTTCTCCCCCGCCGTGGAAGGACGGGCGGAGCGCGGGGAGCTCCGGGCGATCCGGGGGGAGTACCTTCAAGAGCGGATGGAGGGAACCGACCTCGTCTTCGCCGCCACGTCCGACCGTGCCCTGAACGCGCGTGTTTCGCGGGACGCGAGGCGCCGCCGCATCCCCGTCAACGTGGCCGATTCGCCCGAGGAGTGCACCTTTATCCTCCCCGCCGTGGTCCGCGGGGAAGAGTTCACGGCGGCGATCTCCACCGAGGGAAGGAACCCCGGAGCCGCCCGGGCCATCCGGGAGTTCCTGGACGAACGGCGCGCCGAGATCTCGGTCCGCCTGGAGCGGGGCCGGAGGCGGCCGCGGATCGCCGCGAGGAAAGGAACGGTCCACATCGTCGGCGCCGGCCCCGGCGACCCGGACCTCCTGACCGTCCGGGCCCTGGGGCTGATCCGCAGCGCGGACGCCGTCATTCACGACTATCTCGTCCCCCGGGAGATCGTCTCCCTTGCGCCGGAAAAGGCCGTGAAGATCTGTTACGCCCGGCGCGGCAGGACGGCGGGGCACGGGGCGGCCCTGAAGCAGAACGCCATCCACGAAGCGATGGCGCGGCTGGCGCTGGAAGGGAAATCGGTCGTCCGCCTGAAATCCGGCGATCCCCTGGTGTTCGGGCGGGGCGGCGAGGAGGCCGAATACCTCGCGCGGGAGGGGGTGCCGTTCGAAATCGTCCCCGGGATCACCGCGGCCGCGGGATGCGCGGCGGCGGCGAACCTGCCGTTGACGCACCGGGACCGCTCATCCTCCGTCACCTTCCTCGCCGGCCACGAGGCGGGCGGAAAGGAGGAAAACGCCGTCGAATGGAACCGCCTGCCGAAGGACGGCACGCTGGCCGTCTACATGGGGGTCGCGCAGGTCGATTCGATCCGGCGCGAACTCCTTGCGGCCGGCTTTTCAAAAGAAACGCATTTCGCGATCGTGGAGAACGGGACCCGGCCGGGGCAACGCGTCCTGCGCGGCTCCTTGCGGGACCTCTCCCGCGTCGCGAAGGATTCGAAGGTCCGCTCCCCGGCCATGCTGTATGTCGGGAGGACCGCCGCTCCCCTATTCGCCGAATCCGACCAGGAGAACCGGAATGAACCTGTCGCGCAGAGTGTTTGACGACGTATCCCAGTTGATCGGCTCCCGGGAGAACCCGACGCCGATGGTGCGCCTGCGGCGCCTTCCGGTCTCGGGCGACCACTCGATTTACGCCAAGTTGGAGTGGATGAACCCGTTCGGCTCGATCAAGGACCGCACGGCCCGATACCTCCTCGAAGGCCTTCGGAGGGACAACCGGCTGAACGGGAAAAAGATCGTGGAACCGACCTCCGGGAACACGGGGATCGCGATCGCCGCACTGGCCAACCTCCTCGGCGTGGAGTGCGCCATCACCATCCCCTCGGGGGCGCCCGAGGAAAAGATCGCCCTGCTTCGGCTTCTGGGCGCGGAGGTGTGGCCCACGCCGGACGACCTGTGCCCCATCGACCACCCCAAGGACGGCGCCATCGCGCTGGCCCGCAGCTTCGTCGAAGGGCCGGCGACGAGAGACCTGTACGTGATGCCGAACCAGTACGAGAACCCGGAAAACGTCCGCGCCCATTACGAGACGACCGGAGCGGAGATCTGGGACCAGACGGAAGGGAAGGTCACCCATTTCTTCGCGGGCTACGGAACATGCGGTACGATCACCGGCGTAGCGAAGTTCCTCAAGGAGAAGAACAGGGGTATCCGCGTCGTCGCCATCGAGCCGGAAAAGGGGCACCGCCTGTCGGGGCTGAAGAACTTCCAGGAGAGCAAAAAACCCGTGATCCTGGACGAATCGCTCATCGACGCGACGGTCCGCGTCCCCGACGCTCCCGCGTACGAGACCGCCATCCGGCTCGCCCGCGAGGAGGGGATGCTCGTCGGTCCATCGACCGGCGCGATCGTATGGGCGGCTCTGCGGGAAAATCTTCCCGCGGGGACGGTCGCGGTCTGCATCTCCCCCGACAACGCGTTCAAGTACACTACGCATTTCACCCCGCACCTGTCCGAAGACGGGATCCCGGGTGTCGAGGTGACGGCGTGAACGAGGCCGACTTCAAGGAACTGAAAAAAGGCGGGATGATGCGCCAGGCGGAAGGAGGCCTGTTTTCCGTGCGCCTCCACGTGACCGGAGGCCGCCTCTCGACAAAGCAGCTGCGGGCGATCCGGGAGGCGGCCGACCGGTTCGGCCGGGGGGAGGTTCACCTCACCAGCCGCCAGGGCGTGGAGATCCCCAACGTTCCCCAGGACTCCCTCTCCGCCCTCAAGGAGCTCCTCGCCCCCTCGGGAGTCGGCGTAGGGGTCTGCGGCCCCACGGTCCGCACCGTGACGGCGTGCCAGGGGTGCAAGGTGTGCCCCAGCGGGGTGATCGACTCCCCCGCGCTGGCCGAGGCGGTCGACCGCCGGTTCTACGGGAAGCCGGTGCCGCACAAGTTCAAGGTGGGGATCTCCGGATGCACCAACAACTGCATCAAGGCGGAAGAGAACGACGCGGGGATCAAGGGATGGATCGAGCCGCGCTGGGAAGGGCCCGGCTGCACCCGTTGCGGGGTATGCGAGGCCGTCTGCCCCACGAAAGCGATATCGAAATCCGGTACCGGCGAGGAGCTGCTCATCGACCGGTCGCTCTGCATCGGGTGCGGAGACTGCATCGCCTCCTGTCCCACCGGGACCATGCGGGAGGAGAACCGGGGATACCGGCTCTTCGCGGGCGGCAAGTTCGGACGGGTGCCGTTCCTCGGGAAGCGGATCCTCGGCGTCCTGAAGACGGAGGAAGAGGCCGTGGCGGCGGTGGCGGCGGTCCTCGAATTCTTCCGCGCGCACGGAAAATCGAGGGAGCGGTTCGGGGACACCTTGCGGAGGACGGGATTCCCCGCGTTGGAAAGTTACGTCGAGGAGAAGGGGGAACTGCCGTGACGACGCCGGTGCTCGACATCACCGGCGACGTCTGCCCGATGACGTTCGTGAAGGTCAAGATGGGGCTTCAGAAGATCGCCCCTTCGGGGAAGATCAACGTCCGCCTGAAGGAGGAGGCGCTGAAAAACGTGATCTCCTCCCTCAAGACCGAGGGGCACCGCGTGACGAACGTCTCGCGGGAGGAAGGGACCTTCCTCCTCGAAGTCGAAAAGGCCGGCTGACTCCTCCCCGGCCGCCCCGCCTACCTTCCCCATCCGATCACGAACGTCTCGAAGGCGGCATCGAACCGGCCCGGGTCGCACGACGCCAGGGAAACCACCGCCGTCGCCGCTTCGCGGTCCGACACCAGCCGTCCCGCGGGGATATCCTCGATGAACTTCGCAAGCTCGTCCTCGTGGTAAAGGTCCCAGAGCGGGGTGACGGACGGGCCGGCGTACACCAGCGACAACCCGACCGCCCGGACCCGGATCTTTTCCTTCGACAGGTCCTTCCCCAACTGGCGCGAGAACCCGATGATTCCGGCCTTGGCGGCGGCGTGGTGCGAGCCGGCGAAGAGGGACGTCTTCCTGCCCGCGTGAAGGGACACGTTGATGATGCACCCCCCGCCCTGCTTCCGCATCGCGGCCGCTCCGGCCTGGCTGAACAGGAATACGCTTTTCAAGGAGCGGTCGATCACTTCGTCCCACTCCTCCTCCGTGACCTCCTCCAACGGGTTGCCTCCGCAAGAGATCCCCGCGTTGTTGACGAGGAGGTCGATCCGGCCGAAACTCTCCCGGGCGCTTTCCACGATCCTGCCGGCCTCGGTCCTGTCCAGGCGGGCGGCCGAGACGCCTTCCGATACGCCCCCATCCGCCCGGATGTCCGCCACCAGCCTCTCGATCCCCGCCTTGTCCCTCCCCGCGACGAAGGTCCGCCATCCCTGGTGCGAGAAGGCCAGCGCCGTTTCCCGTCCCAATCCTCCCGTAGCACCCGTCACAAGCGCTACCCGCCCGTCGTTCTTCGAGGTCTTCTTCCCTATTTGATACAATTCCGCCCCCTTCCCGGCCGCCGTTACGTATCAGTAAACCGTACCGGTATAGACGCTATAATTTCTATGGATGTTGTGTAATTGTAAGGGATGCCTTTACACTGATCAAGGGGAGCAAAAATATAAGGAGAGGCGCCATGATCCGGAATGCATACCTGAAAAAAGCGGAAAAACGTTTACATAGGCTGAACGAGGAGATCGACTCCCTCTCGAAGAGGGCCGTTTCCGCCGAGGTGGAAGCCAGGGCGCAGTTCGTCAACCGGATCGAGTCCTTGAGGTCCAAGGCGGATGCCGCAAGGCAGCGGATCGAGGCCATCCGGACGGCGGGGGCGGCGAGCTGGGGGCAATTGAAAAACGATTTCGAGAACGCGATCGAGGATCTCAGGAAAGGGGTGGAAAAGGCGATCCAACGGTTCCGCAAGACGGGTTCGGACAACCGGTGATCCGTGTTTCAGGCGAGGGTCTTTTTGAATCGGACCGTGGCGGCGGCGAAGGTCGCCGCGCCCATCGCGAAGAGCGCGGCCATCTGGGGCCAGAGGATCCCCGGTCCGGCCCCTTTCAGAAAGATCCCCCGCAGGATCACGAGGAAATACCGCAACGGGTTCGCGTAGGTCAGGTACCGGACGGGGAGCGGCATGTTCTCGATGGGGAACATGAAGCCGGAAAGGAGCATGCAGGGGAAGTAGACGAAGAACACCGACATCATCGCCTGCTGTTGCGTTCGGCTCACCGTTGAAATGAGGAGGCCGGTCCCCAGGGTGGTCATCAGGAAAAAGGTGGCGGCGGCCGCGAGCAGCGGAACGCTTCCGCGGATCGGAACATCGAACCAAAGCACCCCCAACAAGGAGACGAGGAGAACGTCCACGTAGCCGATGATCGCGAAGGGGAGGGTCTTGCCGAGGATGAACTCGACGGGCGTGATCGGCGAAACAAGGAGCTGCTCGATCGTGCCGATCTCCTTCTCCCGAACCACCGCCATGCTGGTGAGGATCATGGTGACGAGCATCACCAGGATCGCGATCACCCCCGGGACGAAGAAGTTCCGGCTTTCCAGGTTCTCGTTGAACCAGGCGCGGGGGACCAGCTCGATCCCTTCGGCCGGGCCGGCCTTCCCGGTCCGGCGGGACACGCGATCGATCCGGACCGTTTCCGCGAAACGTCCCGCGATCCGGTTGGCGTACACGAGGACCACCCCGGCGGTGTTCGAATCGGTCCCGTCTACGAGGATTTGAAGCTTCGCCGTCCTGCCCGCGGAGAGGTCCCCTTCGAACCCCGCGTCGATGCGCAGGACCGCGCCGGCGGAACCGTCGTCCAGCATCGCCGCCGCCCGGGACGGCTCCCGGGCCTCCAGCACGAACCGGAAGTGGCCCGAAGCGGAAAAGGCGGAAAGCAGTTCCCTCGACGCCACGCTCCGGTCGAAGTCCACCACCGCCGTGGGCACGTCCTTGACGTCGGTGCTGACCACGTACCCGAACACCAAGGTCTGGATCAGGGGGACCACGAGGATCACCCCCAGCATCCGCGGGTCCCGCAGGACCTGGAGGAACTCCTTCACCATCATCCGCTTCAGCCGTTCGAGCATCCTTGCCCCCTACTCCAGCTTCTTCCGGAACTTCCGGGACGCGGCGAGGACCACGAACCCGCCGAACAGGGCAAGGAGCGCCAGCTCTCCCGCCAACACTTCCAGCCCCACGCCTTTCAGGTAGATCCCGCGCAGGAGCGACACGAAGTAGCGGGCGGGGACCACGTGCGTCGCGGCCTGGATGGGCCGGGGCATGTTGCCGATGGCGAACACGAACCCGGAAAGGAGGAATGAAGGGAGGAAAGTGATCATCATCGCCAGCTGGCTCGCCAGAAGCTGCGACCGGGCGGCGATGCTGAACAGCATCCCCATGGCGAGGGCGCCGACGAGGAACACCCCCGCCGATACGAAGAGGAGGGCCACGCTTCCGCGCAGCGGAACCCGGAACAGGAACTTTCCCATCACCACGGCGAGCAGGACGTCGAGCATTCCCAGGGCGAAGTACGGCAGCAGCTTCCCCGCGATCAGCTCCGGTCCGGTGACGGGCGTGGAAATGAGTTGCTCCATCGTGCCCTGCTCCCATTCCCGCGCCACGGTGAGGGAGGTCAGAAGCGCCGCGATCACCATCATGATGACGGCGATCAGTCCCGGCACGATGTAGTTTTTCGACTCCATCTCCTCGTTGAACCAGACACGGGAGCGCACCTCCATCGGATCGGCGAGCCCGGCGGGCCCGGCGTTCCCCGCGACGCCCTCCCGCCGGGCCGCGGCATCGCGGGAATACTCCTGCGCGACTCCTTCGGCGTACCCCAGGGCGATCGTCGCGGTGTTCGCATCGGAGCCGTCCAGGAGGAATTGGACGGGAGCGGGA
>JAJZRM010000154.1 GCA_021802685.1 Deltaproteobacteria bacterium
CGGCATCGCCGCAAGGGGCGCCCCGAGCGCGAGACCTCCCCTGAGGGGGCGTGTCTTCTGAGCGGAGACAGGAGGTCGGGAGCGAAGAAGACCCGCAGACGAAGCGAACCATGGAGGGTGAGGCCGCTCCTGCGCCATCCATGGCGCCCGCGGCACTTGGCCATCCATGGCCATCGCGAGGCGTCCCCGAACGGGGAGGGTCTCGTGCGAGGGCAGCGCTCCTTGCGCCGCTACCGCGTTCATGGGCACGGGGGTTGATGTGTTCCGGCGGGTCGCGGTCTACCTGGAGATGATCAAGGTGGCGCACACGGTGTTCGCGCTGCCGTTCGCCCTCGTCGGGATGTTCCTGGCCGCCCGGGAGACCGGGGGCGGAAGCGCCCTGCCTCCCGCCCGGACCGTCTTCTACATCCTCCTGGCGATGTTCGGAGCGCGCAGCGCCGCGATGGGGTTCAACCGGCTGGCGGACGCGGACATCGATGCGAGGAACCCCCGCACGCGGGGGCGGGCGATCCCCGCCGGCCAGGTGAGCCAGCCGATGGCGGGCGTCTTCGTCCTGATGTCCTCCCTGCTGCTCGTGTTGTCGGCGGCGAAGCTCAATTCCCTTTGCCTCAAACTCTCTCCCGTCCTGCTGCTGCTCCTCTTCTCCTACTCGTACATGAAACGGTTCACCTGGGCGTCCCACCTGGTCCTGGGCGCTTGCCTGGGGGCGGCCCCGCTGGCGGCCTGGATCGCGGTGACGGGGGAGGCCGACGCGAGGATCCTCTCGATCTGCTTCGCGGTCCTGTTCTGGGTGGCAGGTTTCGATGTCCTGTACGCCTTGCAGGACATCGATTTCGACCGCCGGTCCGGGCTCCACTCCATCCCCCGGCACCTGGGCGTGGGGGGCTCCCTATGGGTCGCGAGGATATTCCACTTGGCGATGGCGGCCCTCCTCCTGGTGGGGTATCATTTGTTCAAGCTTGACGGCTGGTATCTTGCCGGCCTGGCGTTGAGCCTCGGCGTGCTGGCGTACGAGCATTCGATCGTCCGGGAGGACGATCTTTCCCGGCTGAACGTGGCGTTTTTCAACCTCAACGGGGTCGTGAGCATCGCGTTTTGCCTGTTCACCTGGCTGGACCTCGCGACGCGGAGCGGCACATGAAGGTTCTTCTCGGCATTTCGGGCGCCAGCGGCGCCGTCTACGGAGTGCGCTGCGCCGCCCTGCTTCTGGCGCAGGGGATCGACCTGCACGTTCTGGTCAGCGCGACGGCGTGGGGGATACTGTCCGCCGAGGTGGGGGACGGAAAGGTTCCCGGAACGCTCGCGGCGAGGAAGCGGTGGCTCGAGCGCATCGTCTCGGGTCCGCGGCCTTTCCGGCTATACGCCGAGGACGATTTCCGGATCCCGTTCGCCTCCGGATCCAATCCGCCCGATGCGATGATCGTCGTCCCCTGTTCCATGGGCGCCGCCGGCCGGATCGCCAACGGCGTTTCCTCGTCGGTGATGACCCGGTGCGCCGACGTGGTCCTTAAGGAACGCAAACCGCTGGTCCTGGTGGTCCGGGAGATGCCGTTCTCCGTCCTGCATCTCGAGAACCTGCTGACCCTCGCCCGCGCGGGGGCCGACGTTCTCCCCGCGTGTCCGGGGTTCTACCACCGGCCGGAGTCGGTTTCCGACCTGGTGGACTTCGTCGCCTCCCGGGCGCTTTCACGCATCGGTGTCGAGGCCGGCGTGCTGCCCCGCTGGGGGGATGGTCAGGCCCGTCCTTAAAGGAGGGACGCCATGAAGAAGATCCTTGTGGTCGATGACGAGGAGAGCATCCGCGAATTGTACCGGGCGGAGCTCGCCGACGAGGGATACGAGGTCGATCTCGCAGCGGACGGGCGCCAGGCCCTCCGCCGCCTTGACGCTTTCCGGCCGGACCTGGTGACCCTCGACGTCAAGATGCCGGGCATAGACGGCCTCGAGACGCTGCGGCGGATTCGCGAGAAGAACGCCACGATCCCCGTGATCCTCGTGACCGCCTTCGGCGAGTTCAAGCAGGATTTCAACACGTGGGCCTCCGACGCCTACATCGTGAAGTCCCATGACACCACGGAGCTCAAGGAGACGGTCCGGAAGCTGATGGGGGGCGGATGAGCGTCCTGTCGTTCCTTTTCGAGGCGCTGCGGGGCGACCTTCGGCCCCGTGGGGGGACGAGGGACGTATCGCTTGCCGCGGCGCTGACGTCGGGCCTGTTCGAAGTCTCCCAGGCGTTGAGCGCCCCCGGGGTGGACGTCCAGCGCAGCTTCGACCTCATCACCTCCGCGTCCGCTTCGATCCTGCGGGTCGAACGGTGCGTCCTCCTTCTCCCGGAACCCGGAGTGGACCACCTGGTGATCCGGTCGATGGCGGGGATCCCGCGGGGGAGGCAGTTCGAGAAATACCGTCAGGAGATGATCCGCCGGGTCATCCAGCCGATATTCGCCTCCGGGGAAGGAATCATCATCACCGAGAGGCGGCCGGGGGCCGACCGCGGCCTTCTCCGCCTGATGCGGCGCCTGGACGTGAAGGGATTCGTCGCCGCCCCGGTGAAGGGTTCCGCCGGCGCCATCGGGCTGGTGGTGGCCGCGACCCCCCTGGACCGCCGGGACCTGGATGACGAGGACCTGAAGCTGCTCTCCGCGATGGCGAATTTCGCGTCGGTCGCGTTGGAAAACGCGGCCCTGGTGGCCCGGCTGGACAAGAAGGCCCGGAAACTCGCGGCGATCTTCGACATCAGCAAGGCCCTGAACGAGGAATCGGACCATTCCGTCCTGTTCCAGCTCATCATCGATCGCGCCACGGGGCTCCTGGGGGCTTCCTCCGGCTCGATCATCCGGGTGGACCACTCCACCGGGTTGCTCTTCATCGAGGCGGAGCGGGGCCTGGGACAGACCGTGAAGAGCGCCATCCGGCTCCGGATCGGAGAGGGGATCACCGGCTGGGTGGCCAGAGAGGGCCTGCCGCTGCTGGTGCCCGACGTCCGTGACGACCCCCGGTACGTGGAGGCGAGCCCCATGGTGATGTGCGAAATGGCCGTGCCGGTGAAATGGGGGTCCGAGGTGATGGGGGTGATCAACCTCGACCACCACCAGGCGGGCGGTTTCATGGAAGAGGATCTCGAGATGCTCATCGCCTTCGGGCACGTGGCGGGAGTGGCGCTGCGCAACGCGAACGTCCTGCGCGACTGGACGAGAAAGATCGATTAAAGGCGGTCGTCCCGTGTCGAAATCCGTTCTCATCGCCCGTCCCGTCTGGCCGGTGATGAAGCGCCTGGAGGGGGCGCTTGCGTCCCGGGGCCGCTTCGTGGAGTTCTCCGGGTCGTGGGAGTCTCTTCTCGGCGGCCGGGCGGCCGGGGGAGGTCTTGCCGCGATCTTCCTGGGGGAGTACGGCGATGCCGCCGTGGAGGAGGAGATCCTCCTCCGGTTCCGCCGGGGGGAGGGCGGGCTGGGTGTTCCGGTCTTCCTGGTAGGCGGGAGGAACGCCCTGCGCCTGGCGCCCCGGTTCCGGCGGGCGGGTGCGGACCAGATCTTCTCCGCGGACCTGGCGGCGGAGGAGATCGTCGAGCAGGCGCAGCCGCTGCTTTCCTTGGGCGACATGTACCGGAACGTCCTGGCGGCCAACCGGGAACTCCGGAATCTCTCCTTGGTGGACGACCTCACGGGGCTCCCCAACCGGCGCCAATTCTCGCTCGATCTCGAGCGCAACGTGGAGATGTCCCGTCGAATCGGGCGTCCCCTCTCCTGCATCGTAACCGATATAGACGATATCCGGCGGGTCAACGAGACGCACGGCCTTCCGGTGGGGGACAGCGTGATCCGCCAGTTCGGCGAAGTGTTGAAGAGCGCGAAAAGGGGTTACGACACCGTGGCCCGCCTGGGCGGGGACGAATTCGTGTGGCTGCTGGTGAACACGGACGCCGCGCAGGCGTTCCAGGCGGCGCGGCGGGCGCAGCGGACGGTCTCCGGCAGCGTGTTCGACGGCGGGCCGGCGCCCGTGCGCCTGACGGCCACCTGGGGGGTGGCGTCGATCTGCCCGGGGGCGGAATGGACCGGGCGGTCGCTCATGGAAAACGCGGACCGCGCCCTGTATTGGGGGAGGGATAGCGGGAAGAACGTGATCCGGTGCTACCCGCCGGAGAAGGCGGCGGGCAATGGTTAAGGACATCCTCGTCTACCCCGATCCGTTCCTCGCGCGGAAGGCGGCTCCCGTGGCAAAAGTGGACGACCGGGTGCGCGATCTCGTCCGCGACATGTTCGAGACGATGTACGAATCCGACGGCATCGGGCTTGCGGCGACGCAGGTGGGAGTCGGCAAGCGCGTCATCGTGGTGGACGTATCCCCCGTGGAGGAGGCCGCCGCCCCGCTGGCGCTCGTCAACCCCGAGATCGTCGGACGGGAAGGCGGACTGGTGCTGGGCGTGGAGGGGTGCCTGAGCCTCCCCGGCGTCCAGGGAGATGTCCCACGGCAGGAAACCGTCGTCGTCCGCGGCCTCGACCGGCACGGCGAGCCGGTGCAGATCCGGGCCGGCGGGATCCTGTCCCGCGCTCTTCAGCACGAGATCGACCACCTGGACGGCGTCCTTTTCATCGACCGGATCTCCTCCTCGGTGGCTTCCGCCAAGTGATCGCCGGGACCGAAGGGCCCGGCGCCGCGAGGCTGCGCACGGTGTTCATGGGAACGCCGCGCTTCGCCGTTCCGTCCCTCGAAGCGTTGTCGGCGGCGGAAAACGTGACGCTGGTCCTGTGCAACCCCGACCGCCCGGCGGGGCGGGGGCGTGCCGTGGCCGCTCCCCCCGTGAAGGAGGAGGCGGCGCGCCTGGGGATCCCCGTGTTCCAGCCCGAAAAGGCGCGGCATCCCGACGCCGTCGAGCGCATCCGGGCCGAAGCGCCCGACCTGATCGTGGTCGTCGCGTACGGCCACATCCTCCCGAAGTCGATCCTCGACATCCCGCGGACGATGTGCGTCAACGTCCACGCCTCCCTCCTGCCGAAGTACCGGGGCGCCGCGCCGATCAACTGGGCGGTGGCGCGCGGCGATTCGGTGACGGGGATCACCGTCATGAAAATGGACGAAGGCATGGACACGGGTCCGATGCTCCATGTGCGGAAGATGCCGATCGGGGAAGAGGACACGGCCGAATCGATGTACGCGAAACTGTCCGTCCTCGGGGCGGAAGCGCTGGTCGAGGCGTTGCGGCGCATGCGCGAGGGGACGCTGTCGGAAACCCCGCAGGACGGCGCCCTCGCGACGTACGCCCCCATGCTGAAGAAAGAGCACGGCCGGATCGACTGGACCCGGGACGCCCGGGAGATCCGCAACCTCGTCCGTGGAATGGCGCCGTGGCCTTCCGCGACGGCGGTGCACGCGGGCAAGCCGCTCAAGGTCCTCTCCTCTGCGGTCGCGGAGGAAGGGCCTGGCGGAGCGGGGGAACCCGGCGAGGTGCTCTCCGCCGGGCGCGACGGGATCGCCGTGGCGTGCGGCAACGGCGTCCTCCGGCTGTTGTCCGTCCAGCCGGAGGGCGGGAAGGCCATGGACGCCTGGGCGTACGCCCAGGGCCGCCGCGTGGCCGGGGGGGACCGGCTATCGTAAGGGATGCGGCGATCTCGGTTCTCGCCCGGGTGGACCGTGACGAAGCGTTCGCCGATATCGTGCTGGACCGCGCGCTCCGCGAGGGCGCCTTCCCCGATCCGCGGGACCGGGGCCTGGTGACCGAGATCGTGATGGGCACCTTGCGCCGCCGCGGCGCGATCGACTTCGCCCTCCTGCCGTTCCTCTCCCGCCCGCTCGAAAAGACGGATGCGTACGTTCGCAACGCTCTCCGCGCGGGGGCGTACCAGCTCTTCTATACGCGCGTTCCCGACCGGGCGGCGCTGAACGAGACGGTGGCGGCGGTCAAGGCCGCACGCGGCGGCGGCGCGGCGGGCTTCGTCAACGCCGTCCTGCGCGGCATCGTCCGCGCGGGGAAGGTCCCCGCCGTTCCCCCGGAAGGCGATCCCCGCAGGGCGGCGGCGGAACTTTCCGCCCCCGCGGCTCTCGTCGAGGCGCTGGAGCGGACGATGGGCGGGGGGGAGGCGCGCAAGTTCCTGTCCGCCTGCCTCGAGAAGCCGCCGTTCTGCGTGCGCGCCAACCCGTTCCGGACGACGGCCGCCGGGCTGATTTCGCGGCTCGCCGACGAGGGGATGGAGCCGTCCCCTTGCCGGTTCGCTCCCGAAGGAGCGGTTCTCGGAAGACCGCCTGCGGTGCATGCGGACGCCGCCTTTCAGCAAGGGGCCTATCTGGTGATGGACGAGGGGGCGCAGCTGATCGCGCCGCTCCTTTCCCCCGCCGCCGAGCGGATCCTGGACGCGTGCGCCGCGCCCGGCGGGAAGACGACGCACATCGCCGCCCTTTCGGAGGGGAAGGCGTCGATCGTCGCGGCGGACGTTTCAGCGCCTCGGATCCGCATGCTGCGGGAAACGGCGGCGCGGACGGCGGCGCAGGGTATCGACACCGCGCTGCACGATTTCTCCCGGGCGCCGCTGCCGTCCGCCCGCCGGGCGTACGACAAGGTCCTGGTGGACGCGCCGTGCACCGGGATGGGGGTGATCCGGAGGAATCCGGACGCCAAGTGGCGGTTCCGCCCGGAAGGGCCGGCGGGGATGGCACGGCTCCAAGCCTTGATCCTGCGCAACGCGTGGGAGTCCGTTCGGCCAGGAGGATTGCTCCTGTACTGCACCTGTTCGCCGCTGCGGGAGGAAGACGAGGACGTGGTCCGGGATTTCCTTGCCTCGCGGCCCGATGCGGCGTTGGCGAAGCCCCCCGGCGGATGGCCGGGCCCCGCGGATGCGTGGACCGCCGACGGGTTCCTGCGCCTGTACCCTCACCGGCACGGCACGGACGCCTTCTTCGCCGCCCTCCTGCGCAAAACCGCGGAACCGCAGAACCGGGACGTTCCTTAAAACTTCCGCAGAACAGGGACA
>JAJZRM010000155.1 GCA_021802685.1 Deltaproteobacteria bacterium
CTTTCCATTCGTAGGCGTTGGTGCCTTCCGGATGCCTGTACCAACGATGATCGGGAACGTCAGGGCCCATTCCAGCTTTCGCTCGTCCCCCTTGCTCGTCCGGAGATACGCGAAGTGCGGGTTCGTCATGCGGCCGGCTTGTACGAGATCCGCTTCCGCGATCCCCAGCTCGGCATAGGTCGCCTGCAGTCCCGGGTTGTTCAGGAGGGCGACCTGCACCGCGTTGTCGGCCGAAAGCGGGGATGCCAGGAGTTCCTTTACGGCGGCCCGGACGCTTTCCCGATCGCCCTCGTGCCGCTGCCACTTCACGTCCTTGTCCAGACGCTCCCCGGCGGTCCGCTCGACCTCGCGGAATCCCCCATCTCCGGAAAACGTGGCGCAACCGCCCAGAAACAGGACGCCGAGCGCAACGGCAAGCACCCGGGCGCTGCCTCTTGTCGCCGATCCTCACGTTTTCCCTCCATCGCGTTATAGATGCCTATCCGACACGCCGGATTCCTTATCCTGCTTCACGCATCCCGCCGCAGGTCGTACTTCTCGATGCGGTATACGAGAATATGCCTTGGAATCCGAAGGTACGCCGCGGCCTGCGTGATGTTCCCCTTCTTCAACCTGAGGGCCATCTCGATCACCTTCTTTTCCAGGTCGATCAGGGAGAGCCCTTCCGGCGGTAGGGGAGGCCAATCCGAACCCACGGCTCCCGGGACGGTTTTCTCCACGCGCCCGCCCGCGGCGGCCGGCGGAAGGTCTTCCGCCGACGCTTCCCGCCCGTCGCTCAAGATCACGATCCTCTCACAGGCGTTGCGAAGTTCCCGGACGTTCCCGGGCCATGATCGGGACTTCAATTCCTCCATGACCGCCTGCGGCACGACCATCTCCTTGCCGGCATCCATCTCACGGAGGAAATGTTCCACGAGGAGCGGGATGTCCTCCGGCCGATCGCGCAAAGAGGGGACGTTCATCTCCACGACATTGAGCCGGTAGTACAGATCCTCACGGAACTTCCCCTCCCGGATCCGTTCCTGGAGGTTCTTGTTCGTTGCGGCGACCACGCGGACATCGACACCGACGGGCGCATCGCCTCCGACAACGTCCACGACCCTTTCCTGGAGGGCGCGAAGCAGCTTCGACTGCAGCGGGACGGGGATCTCGCCGATTTCATCGAGGAACAGGGTCCCGCCGTCCGCTTGCCGGAACTTCCCCGGCCGCTCCCGGACGGCGCCGGTAAACGCGCCCTTCGTGTGGCCGAACAGCTCGGATTCGAGGAGCTCCCCGGGGATCGCCGCGCAGTTGACGGCGACGAACGGTTTTTCCGCCCTCGGGGAACGGACGTGAATGCGGCGCGCGATCACCTCCTTCCCGGTGCCGCTCTCCCCCGTGATCAGGATGGTGGCATCGGTTGCCGCCACGCGGTCGGCCACTTCGACCAGCCGGCGCATGGAGGCGGAGGCGTAGATGATCTCGCGCTCCACCCCGCTGCTCCGGATCCGGAGGTCGTGGACCTCCTCGACCAGCCGCCTCCGCTCGAGCGCTTTCTCGACCGCCAGCAGGAGCTGGTCCCGGTGGTACGGTTTCCCGATGAAATCGGCCGCGCCGCGTTTCATCGCCGCCACCGCGGTTTCCAGGTTTCCGAAGGCGGTGATCACCAATACCGGGGTCGCGGGAGACGCCTGCCGAACCTTTTCCAGCACTTCCATCCCGTCGATGACGGGCATTTTCAGGTCGGTGATGACCAAGTCGAATTTGTCGGGGGAGAAAAGCGCAAGCCCCTCCCGTCCATCGGAAGCCGGCGTGACGTCAAAACCCGCTTTCCGCAGGTTGAAAAGGGCCACCTCCCGCCCCGCCCGGTCATCGTCGATGAAAAGGATCCGTCCGTTCATGGGCAACCGTAGAGCATTTTATATGCCAGCCTCTAAACAAAAACAAAACATCAATAAATCAAACATATTACACGGTTACAACCACATGAAACCCTTCCCCGAGAGCAATAGGCTGAAGAATATTATTCAAAGCGATGGAGAGTATCATGCACCAACGTTTTAATTCGAGTCAGGCCTTGCCTCCCGCAATTGCAGGGACCCCCCGCATTCCGGAAAAACGCACACGATCCTCTTTTCCACCTCCTTCGCGGAGATACCCAGTCCCTCCAAATCGTCGGCAACGGAACTACGATCGAGGGAATCCCCGACGGCAAGAAGGAGTTGATCCCGGCCGAACGGTTTCGAAAGGAAGTAGCATGCGCCTTCCTTCATCGCCTCGAAAGCGGTTTGCATGCCGCCGTACGCGGTGACCACGATGCAAGGGAGGTTCGGTGCCATCGCATGGATATTTCGCACCAGTTCGATGCCGGAAACACCCGGCATCCGGATATCGGTGATTACGAGGTCGAACTTTTGGGGAGAAAAACATGAAAGGGCCTCTTGACCGTCGGAAGCGAAGGTGACATCGTACCCCGCTTTTCGCAGGCTGAACATGGCCACTTCCCTTCCGGTCGGGTCGTCCTCGACATAAAGAATACGCATTTTCATCGCTTTTTCCCTCCCCGACCGGTCCATTCCGCACAAGGTCATCCCAGACAGTACGATTCGTCCCTTCGAAATCGAGACCGATCCGACGCATTGCCGGCTTCCTTTCCGTCAACCGCAATGTGCAAGGCATCCTCCAGAGACACGGCAAAGGTTTTTCGGGCCAACCGCAACAGCCCGACGAGGTTGTCCCCGCGGTCCTTCTTTCTCCGCTCCTTGACCCATCCGATCGGGACCTTCGACTTCTTTACGTAGTCCACCCGGTACACGGTGATCGTTCGCATCATTTCCTCCTCTCCCCGAATCGCGAGATTGCAGACTGGGTACGCAACCCTGCATTGCATGTCCTACCTGCTTCTGGCTACGGTCGCAGTGGGGCATTTTCCGCCTTGCCCGCACCCACCTGCGGCAACCGAACCTTTCGGCCAATAGGAGCCGGTCAGCAAGAGCGTCGCCGATACCGAAAGAATGACCGCCACCAGGATCGAAACCACCCATCCTCTCCAGGAGGGGGAAAGGTGGTCTTCCGCCTTCTCCGGTCTTTCTTCCCCGGAGATGGTTTCCGTGTCCATCCTTGTCACTGCCTTTCCCTCCATGATCAGCTTTCCCGTTTTCCCGAAAGACTTTCGTTTCGTCCTGATATTTCCAAAGGCATTAAATATGCCAGACCCCTGGCATCAAAACATGTCAATGAAAACGGCAAATTGCATTGGAGGAAGAAATATGCGGGAAGACCAGGCTAAAGAATACTATCCAAGCAGACAGAGAGTATCGCCAACATCGGCGAATACTCTCCCGTAAGCCGGGAAATCATGGTGGGCGGTACGACCGCAGCGAATTCAGGGCCACCGCGACGGTTGCCGTGTTATGCAGAAGACCCGACATCGAAGAGGTCAGGGCCCCCGCCAGCCCCAGGACGATCAGGGATGAATTGATACTCATGATGTAGATGTAGTTCATCCGGATCGAGGATAAGGCCTTCCGGGATATCTTCCTGGCGTCGACGATTCTCTCCAGCCTTTCGCCGAGCAGCATCACGTCGCAAGCCTCTCGGGCGATGTCCGCTCCATGCTTCATGGCAATACCCACATCGGCGAGGGAAAGAGCGGGTGAATCGTTGATGCCGTCCCCCACCATGGCGACCACGTGGCCCCTGTCCTTCAGCTCCCTGATCACCTCCGCCTTTCCATCCGGAAACGTCTGCGCATGATATTCCCCGATTCCAAGTTCTTCCGCCGCCCTTTTCGCGGCGGCGGCGCCGTCTCCCGTAAGCATGATCACCCGGTGGACACCGGCCTGCTTCAGGCTTCGCAGGAACGGAAGGGCATCGGCCCTCAATGGGTCCTCCACCGCGATGACCCCGGCCAGTTCTTCTCCGATGGCGACGTAGAGGATCGAATGCCCCTTCCCCGTCAATTCTCCGATCGCGCCCTCGGCGCACTCCACGTGGATCCCGTTGTCTTCGTGGACGAAGTGCCTGCTTCCGACCAGGATCCTTTTGCCGCCGATCTGCGACGCGATGCCGTGGGCGAGCACGTACTCCAGCGTCGCGTGGGCCTCCTCTGCGTGAAGGAGTCCCTCCTTCTCGGCCTTCCTCACCACCGCGGAGGCCACCGGGTGCGGGAAGTGCTCCTCGACGCAGGCAGCGCACGTCAGCAGGAAATCCCTGCCGTATCCGTTCAGGGGGATGACGTCCACGACATCGGGTCTCGCTTCGGTAAGCGTTCCCGTCTTGTCGAAGACGAACACGTCGGCCCTCGCCATCTTCTCGATGAACCTGCCGCCCTTGATCAGGACCCCCCGTCTCGACGCGTCCATCATGGCCGTCCGGATCGCCAGCGGGACGGAAAGTTTGATGGCGCAAGAGTAATCGACCATCAGGGCGGTGGCGGCCCTCAGGGCGTTTCCGGTAAGGGCGTACGTCAGTCCGCTCAGCAGAAACGAATAAGGAACGATCCGGTCGGCGAGCCTTTCCGCATGGCTCTGGGCCTCCGCCTTGAAACTCTCGGACTCCTGGATGATCTTTACGATCTTCGATACCTTCGTCTCGCTCCCGACATGAACCGCCTTTACGACAAGGCGGCCTTCCGAAAGCACGGTGCCCGCGTAGACGGCTATTCCCGGCCTCTTCGCCACGGGAAACGGCTCCCCCGTGATGCAGGACTGATGAACCATCGCCTCGCCTTCCGCGACAACCCCGTCCACGGGGATCCGTCCGCCGGCCCTTACAACCACGAGGTCCCCCGCGGCGATATCCTTGACTTCGACCTGCGCCTCCCCACCGTCCCTCCTGATCCAGGCCCAGCCTTCTCCGCGGCAGAACATTTCAGCGAGGTTCCGGCTCGACTTCTGTTTCGTCCATTCCTCGAGGTACCCGCCCAACTTCAGGAGGAAGGAGATCGTGCCGGCCGTTCTGTGATCGCCGACACCCATCGCTACGCCGACGGCGGTCGCATCGAGGACCTCCGCGTTGAGCCGCCGGTGGACGACAGCCGAAGCACCCTTCCCAAGGATGGACAGGGATCCATAGAAGGCGAGGAGAGGCTGCAGGGCTGCAGGGAAAAGAGGGCGCGCCGCCAATAAGGCCCCCGACACCAGGACGGCCCGCTTTTTCCGCGCGACGCCGTCGGGCTCTCGCTCCCTTGTTGCCCGAAGCGGAAGGGGGAGCTCCCGCAGTTCCTTCAACAGGGCGTCCCTGACGCCGATGGCGCCGTTATGCCGGACGGTAAGTCTCCCGGAACGGGGATTGAAAGATACGTGCTCGACGCCCGGAAGGACGCACAAGGACGATTCGACGAACGAAGGATCGGGCGCCGGGCTTCGTGGAACGGAAAGTTCGATCCTCAGCCTGCCGGGCAGCTCGTGGACAAGGGAGGAACGCATGTCTTCGCGGCCGCCGGTCCGCGCTCCTCCCTATTTTTCGCCGGAGAGCTTTTCGACGATCTGTTCCAGCCGCTCCAGCCGGGTCTCCGTCTCCTGCTTCTCCCTGATCCGGGAGAAGATATAGGCTCCGCCGATGACCGCCCCCGCGCCGAGACCGAGGCTCAATGCGGTCCTGACGTAGTCCTTCGGCCGCATGGCGTGCTCTCCCGTTTTCCCTTCCCCCATGGCTAAGCCTCCTTTTTGGCCTTCCGTTTCGTGGTCTTCTTTTCCACCGCCTCTTCGACCTTTTTCAGGATCTCCTTCTCCTTCTTCACGGCCTCTACCGTCGCTTCGAGGTCCTTGTGATAGGCGTGTTTAGCCTCCTCCACGATATCTTCCACGTCCTCTTTCGCCCTTTCGCATTTTCCGGCGACCCATTCCTTGAACGCGTAACCCTCCTTTACGGCGCCGACGACACCGGGTCTGATTTTCTGCGACGCCTTTCCGATGCCGATGGCGGCGAGAGCGCTCAGGGCGCCGCCCGCCACGAGCCACAGATTGCGTTTCGTTATGGTGTAATACTCGTCCGCCCGTTTCCCTCCTTCATGACCATGGCCATGGCGATGCTTTTCTTCGTGGTGCCCGTTCTCTTCATTGCTCATGAAACGCCTCCTTCCGCCGGGCCGGTTGGGCTCCCCGGAATCGTCGCCGCGTTCGACACGGAAATCCCCACCAACACTACAGACAACCGGGTTACCTTCGAATCGTGTGCATGGCGATGGGCAACAGGACGTTGAACGGCTTCGGAAGGAACGCGCGCGCCAACATGTCGATTACGGCATGTCCGGCCATCGTCGACGGCACTGTCGGACCCCTTTTTATCGGCGCACGGGTTGAAACGGGAGGCGGTCCTGAGTTTTTAAAATATAACATGGTTTCAATCTGTTTCTCCAAGGATTTCCTGTTCGCGCTGCGTTCATCGAATCGGACCGTGATCCTCCCCGTCCGGTGATTCGCGGACGCCTCGACGACGCCATCCACACCGATCAGGGACGCTTCGATGCGCTTGCACGCCTGAATGTCCCCGAGCAGCAGTTTCGTTTCGAACCGGATCCTTCCCGGCAGTATGCTCAAAGGCGCCATCCTTCCCTCCTCCTCCTGTATCGTCATCTGTTACTCCGAAAACGCTCGCGGCCGACGCGGCATACCTTCCGAAAAAGGCATGCCTCGCAGACCGCCACCGCATCCGCCGAGCAAACGGCCGCGGCATGTTTCGGGCAGCCTCGCTTCGTTTTCCCTCTGTCCGCTCCGGTCGCATTCCCGCCGGTATTCAAATAGCCGGCGATCAGGCCGACGACCGTCTCGCCGTTCATCTTCGCCGTGTCGTAGATCACCAGGAGGCTGCAGGTCCTTCGGTTGACCGAAGCCTGCGTGATCCCCTTGTTTTTCAACAAAGCGTCCTCGACATCGAACGCCAGGCCCGAGCTGAGGCCAGACTACTACCTCCCAATTCTCGCTCCGCCGCTTGCCCTCCGGCACCCACAGCCTC